>DTXA01000046.1 GCA_012962735.1 Candidatus Latescibacterota bacterium | reverse complement strand
TGTCTTCTCCCTCTCGGTGGAAAGCCTTTCTATCTCGGATTTCGTCCTTGCCTGGTGCACGTAGGCTTCGACCTCTGCCCTCCTCTCGGGGGCCGTCAGGACCTTCACGAGGGGATGTTCCGGAGCTAAGACGACATATGTGGCCCCGAAGAGGGTGTCAGGTCTTGTGGTGAACACCCTTATTTTCTCACTCCTGTCCGCGACCGAGAAGTCTATCTCAGCGCCTTCGCTTTTGCCTATCCAGTTCCTCTGCATGATCTTGGTCTTCTCAGGCCACTCTATCCTTTCCAGGCCCTCTAAGAGCCTCTCTGCATAGTCCGTTATCTTGAAGAACCATTGCTCCATGTCCCTCCGCGCCACCTGGGTCCCACACCTTTCGCACCTTCCCTCTATCACCTGCTCGTTGGCGAGCACCGTACGGCAATTCGGACACCAGTTCACAGGGGCTTCCCTACGGTACGCAAGGCCGGCCCTGTAAAGCTGTAGGAATATCCACTGGGTCCACTTGTAGTAAGAGGGCTCGGATGTTACGATCTCCCTCCTCCAATCGTACATCGCTCCGATGCGCCTGAGCTGCCACCTCATATGCCGGATGTTATCGTACGTGCTCTTGGCTGGATGAACCCCGGTTTTTATAGCGTAGTTCTCAGCCGGAAGCCCGAAGGCATCAAATCCCACCGGTTCAAATACATTGTACCCCCGCATCCGCTGGTACCTCGCCCAGGTATCGGTAGGACCGTAGTTGTACCAGTGGCCTATGTGGAGCCTGTCGGAAGATGGATAGCTGAACATCACGAGACAGTATAGCTTGCGCTCTGCGTTCGAGAGATCGGTGTGGTAAGTCCCTCTCTCCTCCCACATCCTCTGCCATTTGGGCTCTATCTCCCAGAACGGATATCCCCTGCGTTCCTGCACTTTATACCTCCCCTTAGTTACTCAGATTTATTGGCTCAGCCGTGATATTTCGTCTATTGCCTCTACCACTTCCTCGTTCCAGACGCGCTTGGAACGCCCCTCCGTTACGGAGAAGACTATGTGTGCCCCTGTACTTCTTTACAGGTAACTTGTTGTCGCCTTAATTTACAATACTTTTCCTCTCTTCGCAACCCTTAGCCCTAAGACGGAGAAAGGGGCCGAAGTTTGGCCCCCTCTCTCGCTGCAGAGTCCAACATGTGCCTACTTCACTAAGACGGCCTTTCTGGAGGAATGCTCCGAAGTTCAGCTCTCCATTATTCCCTTATACACCTTCGCTCTCTCGCCCAGGCACTTGAACACGATGTAAACCCCTTCGCCCTTACGTTCTGGCGGAAGCTGGTCGTTGTGGGGCCTCCAGAGGCCGGCTCCGGGGTTGGGCTCTATCTTATAGAGCACAAGAGTGGGGATGGGCCTGCCCTTCCCGTCGTACAACCGGATACGGTTCCCCTGGGAATCGAACATGGGTATGGGTTCTTCGTAAGAGATCAGTCTGCCGTCCCTGTCGTACACCTTAACGCCCGTGGACCGCCCCTCCTCGTCGAACAGGGGCACCAGCTCCTCCCTGTCCGGGTTGTAAAGCCGCACCAGACGGTCCTCCTCGTCCACCAAGAACACCGGCATATAGTCCCCCATCTCGTACGGGATGTCCATATACGAGAACCCAGTGAGGTCCTCCCCCGGGGGTTCTATCTTGATCTCTCCCTGGAACTCTGGGAAGGCGTCCAAGTACTCCTCCAAGATCTCCCGCCAGTGCTCCCTTATGTAACGCCTCTGGGCCTCCATGGAGCGGTAAGCTGCCTCGGTTATGCCCCTCCTCATGTCCTCCCTATACTTGGGGTTGATTATATCGTCGGTGTACTCGTAGAGGAGTCCGCCCTGACCCACGTTGGCTATGCCCCTCGTGCTTACGACTGTGATATGGTGGGAGATCTCGTAATTTTCCCCGTTCCATACCAGCACCTGTCTGAAGTACGAGAACAGTGGGGTCTTAGGCTCACGATCCAGCAGAACAGGTACCCCGATCCTGGCGAACCTGTCGACCAGGTCCTCGAGAAACTCCTGAGTGTAAAGCTGCCTCACCCTGGACTCCAACACCTCCTGGACGATGGCGTTGTCGGCCTTGCAGATGTCGTATATCAAGTCCCTCAGCTCCCGGAGGTTGTCCCAGAGGACCTCCCCGTCACTCCGCACTGGCAGGATCTTCGCCTTTCTCCCCCCCGATTCCTTCTCGGGTTTGACGATTATGGTAGGATATCGCTCCGAGAAGTCTAAAAGCTTTTTTTCTATCCGGGCCTTGGCTTCCTCCTCCGGGACGGCCATAAGGTCCCCGTGGTAGAAGTTCACCTGCTCAGCCGTGCGCACTCCGCTGCCCCTGAGCATATTGGGAAGGGCGCACTTGAGGTACGTGGCCGCCTCCCAGAGGAAGGGCTGGATGAGGGGGGCTTGGACCTCTTCTATATAAGGCCTCAGGGGATGGGTGAAGTGGAAGAATACACCGTGCGCCACTATGGGCTCCCTGAACTCCATAAGGACCCAGACACCCTCACCCTCGGGCCTTTTGCCGGTGATGCGCTCGTAGTCCTCCGCCGATATCCTCCCGAACCCATCGTGCAGCATCAGGACCTTCCAGCCGTCCCGTTCCCTTACCTCCGGGAAGGCGCAGAGGAGCAAGTTTATCCCCTCACCGGCGAGCTTCGGCCCCTGCTCTAAGGCCACCGGGACTGTGGTGTTGCCGTGGGGATAGACTATGGCCACGTTCGCCCGCTCTCGGGCCTTCAGGTCATCCGGGCCCACCCCCCGAAGCACCTCGGGCAGGGGGAAGCCCTCGTAGCGCAACACCGCCACGTCTCTGAGCCTGGCGTACCCGAACCAGAACCTCTCGGCCTCCCCGCGGACGCCCAGGGGCACCACCCCGCGGTCCATGTCCCCCAGCCAGGCATCTAAGTACTCCGAGGGCCGCACCGAGAGCTCTGTGGCCGTGGACATCAAGTGGTGTATGTAGGTGTAAAGCCATCTGTGCCTCCGCTCAGCGAGCTGGAACCGCTCCCTCCGGGATAGGTCCTCGAACCCCACCCCCCGCTCCCGGTGGTAGTGGTACGGAGGATAGTCGAAGAAGTGGCTGTTCACCGTCAGGTCGAAGAACTTGGCTATCTCGACCATCATCTCGTCCGGGCTAAGGTCGTACGTGCGGTCCAGGAGGTACGCTATGTCCAAAAGCTCTAAGGCCTGAGCTACCTGCTCCAGCCGGGAACTGTCCTTTCGGACCACTTCGGCGGATTTGGCCGTGAGAGCCTCTAAATCCCGGTATCCCTCTATCGAAAGCTCTCCCCCATCGAACAGGGAAGAGGCCAGCTCCCCAATCTTTTCCCCTACAGGACCCAGGGAGGAGGCAAGCTCCAGGAAGGCCCTCCTGGTCCAGGCCAGGAACCTTCCCGAGGCCTCCGGAGAGGGGGTGGCCCTTCCGTCCCCAAGCAGGGCCTTAGCCCGGCCGTACGCCTCCGGGAAGGCCCCCTTGGCCTTCCCCCATGCATCAACGAAAGCATCCCTGCGGGCCCTCAGGGCCATAGCCCTCCTAGCCTGGCGCCTCCTGGCCTCCCGCTTGGCGAGCCTCGATACCTGTTCCTCCACAGCCTTCAAAGACCCCATGATCCCGGTCTCCACCTCCCGATATATCCCCTCAGGTGGAGGTGTATACCGGGGTCGGACCCAGAAGCGTATGATCTCGTCCACTTCCTTAGGGGAGAACCCCTTGGGTCCATCCTCGAGCGGCAGGGCCTTTATCGCCTCCTCGAAGCACAGGCGGTATCCCCTCATCTCCTCCTCAGATGCTCTGCCCGAGAGGCCGTACATCCCACCCAAAAGCAGCCAGGTGCCGAAGTCCATCCGGCTCAGAGGCATTCCTCTGGCAACCCGAGAGAGGGCCTCAGAGCGGTACCTGTAGTCCCTGCGCCACACACCAAGCCTCCTGGCCGCCTGCTCCTCCCGGGCTGCCTCGCCAGCCTTGTCGGCTGCTACGACCTCTCGGACTATCTCCTGATACAGCCTCCGGGCTTCTTCCCTCCTCTCTTCCACTAAGGCTTTGTATAGGGCCATGGCCTTGTCCCGCTCGGAGATAGCCTCCCTGCGCCACTTCTCTATGGTCTCCCTACCCACGCCAAGGGCCCGATACACCGCTTTCTCTTCAAGTGCAAATAATTCCTTCACTTTGCGCTTAATCGAGGGATAGCGGAACGAGAATGTGTACCTCCTGGCACCGCTGGTGCCATCCGCTAAGGCCAGGGCGCTGTCCGGCCTGCCCTGGCGCATTATATACAGCATCTTGGGCAGGTCGTCTATGAGGTCCAGTAGTTCCGGGTCGGGGATGGAAAGGTCCACGAAGTCCGCGCCCTGAAGGGCTTCCTCGTACCTTCTGAACGGCCCCCTGCGGTCCACAACCAGAAGGTGTATTCGGGGCCCAATATCGGCCAAAAGCCTTTCCCTCTCCTCGAGGGGGAGCTCCCTCACCCCGGCCCACCGCTCCAGGTCCCCGCCGAACACATGGCAATTCGCATCTATCTGGTCTTCCGTAAGCCCTGCCTCCAAAAGCCTCCTGTGGACCCGCTCCTTCTCCTCCTCCAGCCCCGAGCCCGGCACGTGGTTAAGGAGATCCGAGCCAGCACATGTTCCCACGATCCTTATGTCGGCAGGAGAACGGAAGTCCTTAAAAAGCCTCCTTATAAGTTTCTTTCCTTCAGGATCTATGTCCTTCAGCAGGTGGTGTTCGTAAGTGCCTGCGTATATCTCCAGCTTTCTGGCCCCTGCGCTGAACCTGACGTCGGTGATCCTTATCTCCCTGCCGTCCTTGCGGGAGCCTTCCTTATACGCTGCGCCCATGACCCCTATGAGCTTGTGGTCGGGAGCGACCTGGGGATTCCTCCTCCGGGCTTCCTCCAAGAGCTCCCTTATAAGCAGCACTTTCCTGAAGGGCCCTATCCTGTTGACCTCCTCGAGGCCCTGGGCCTTCTTGTCGGCCCAGTACGCAAGCTCGAACTTCCCCCTCCCCCGCTCCTCGTCCTGCGGGAAGAGCACCCCGGCCTTATAGAGAGCGTCGGCAAGCTGTGGCAGGCGCACTACGTACCCTGCTCTCCCGAGGACCCTAAAGTACTCGGGGTACCTCTCCGAGAGGAAGGAAGCTGCCTGGAGCTCCCAATCGAGCTCAGAGGTACAGTCCAGCCGCATCCTAAGAATCTCCCTCAGGTCCTCGAGCACAACCCCCTGGAGCTCCTTGGGCACACCGAAGGCCCCGAGCATCCTCTCCGACGTCTCCTTCCGCACGGCTGCTATGACGATCGCATAAAGCAGGGAGAACTCCTTGGGCACGCAGAAACCACCGTACGTCTCCCCCCCCGGGAGCACGATCCTGTCTGCCCTCCTGTTCCACTGATCCCTGAAGAACTCGAATTCACCTATCCCCAAGGCGTCGAGGTTCGCTCCGGCCGTGAGCGAGAGGTAGAACACTCCCCCCCGGGAGAAGAAGTTCTCCCCCACCTTCAGGAACTCGGCCCATCTGGGCGAGTCCAAAGCCACAGGCCCTGCCGTGTTATAAAGGTTGTACAGCGCCCTCCCAGAGCGAGCCGCGTCCCTGTCTATCCCCCCTACCCACTTGGGAACTTCCCGAACCGATTGCACTTCCTCGGGTCCCAGGTCCACCCTGCTGGGGGTGTACAGCAGGTGGTACTTCTTGAAGGGGCCCGTGGCGTCATACCTGAATTTAGGGTGGTGGAGCTGCTCGGAGAGACCCCTCTCGGCTATCACTTCCCTGCGGGCTATAACTCTGGCCATATCCGGGTCGAGCCTCATGCGCAGGTACCCCCTCACCTCTCCGTCCAGCCCGAGTCTCTCGAGCACTTCCCGGCGGGCCTTAGAGAGGGCTTGGGCCTCGGCCTCTGCGAAGAGTGAGGGGTCTCTCTCTACCTCATCCACGCTGACGCCGTTTTCCTCGGCCACCTCCTCAAGCGCCTTTGCCCTGATTTCGGTGCGGGCCTTCAAGTGGTCTAAGACCGCCTGAGGTTCCGAGGTGTCATGGGGGTCCCTCCCCTCCCAGTCAAGCAGGAGAGCGAGCCTTACGGCCTCCTCTCCGACCTCGGGGTACGAGGCTAAGAGCCTAAGCAGAGCCTCCTCTCTGCCGCCCGCCTCGGGGAGCAACCTGTACAGCTCGCTCTCCAGCTCCAGTTCCTTAACCAACCGCTCGCCCACCGATATGATTCTGGTGCGGTACTCCCCCACCCTCCGGGCCACCTCCCCTTCCAGCCCGTGCGCCCGGGAGACGGCAAAAAGCGCCATCGCTTCCTCGAGCCAGTTGCGCACGTATACCTCGCTCTCCCCCGGGCCTAAAGTGGTCAGCACGTGGATGCAGGGAAGGTCCCTGCGGGGAAGGTCAACCAAGGGCAGGAGGGCCTCAGCCCGGGTATCGAGGCCTTCCTGTCGGGCCAAGATCGCCGGATCGTCCCCATTTCGCGCCCTCTGGACGGGGTGGTCCTCCGGCAGGGTCCTCAGGAACTTCCTCAAGGCGTCCATCCGGCCCAGGCCCCGTTCCTCCCCTATCCTGGCCACCTCGACCGGGTGCTCTTCGTAGGCCCGCTCGACCAGGACGGCTGCAGCCGCTACGGCCTTCTCCCTCCCCATGAACGCCTTCAAGAGCCCCCGCTCGGATCTATCCTCGATCCCCTCGGCCTCCGCCAGGACCTCCCGGGCCAGAGCTATGTGCTCTGTGGCCATCACCTCCTCTATGTTGAGGGCCCAGTCTTCGGCGTGTCTGCGGTACATATCCTCAAGGATGGACCTCTGCACCCAGGCCGAGACCTCGTACCCGCCGTCCTTGGGCACGATCTGATAGGTTGCATAGGCCGGGAGGGCCTCCACCCAGTCGTCGCAGTGTCTAAGCCAGGCCTTAAGATGCGGGGTGACGTAGAGTCTGGAGCCGGACTCCCGGATAAGCCTGTGCACCTCGGGGTCCTCCCCGAAGAACGGGTCCAGAAGCTCGTTGACTATCCCTATGTTTAGGGCGTCTATGGGGAAGATGCGCTGGAAGAAAGCCATAAATGCGGGGGACCGTTTGGGAGCGGACGCAGCGGCAGCCTCCACCCTCGAGACCGCCTCCATCAAGGCCTCGACCTTAGCCCTCAGATAGGCCCTGTCCCTGGCGATGCTCTGGAGGGTGGGGCTCTCACCATCCTTGCGCTCCGAGGCTATCTGCGCTGCCCTGTGGAGCTGCTCCCTGTCTAAGATGGAAATCCACTTCCCCTCCCACTCCCGCAGGGCCTTCTTGAAGCGTTCGATGGCCCCCTCGACCTCGGCCTCGGACACCTCCTCCCGGAGGGTCAGGTTAACCACCTCCTGGAGCTCCCCTCCGAGCTCCTCTAAGGAGACATCCCGCCCCAGGGATTCTATCCGGAACTTGGTCGCCCCGGCCCACCGTCTCAGCTCCTCTACCGGTCCCTTTATCTTAGCCGATAGGAGAGCCTTAGAACTCGCCATCAGCATCGCATCTATGTAGAAAGCCCGGCTGAACCTCCCCCCTACAAGCCTCACCCCGTTCTCCCTGCACCACCGGGCTACTCGCTCTGCGTGGACCTCCTCCAGGTCGTAATCGTAAGTATCCCGTAGTACCTGATACAGGGCCATGCGGAGGGCCTCTAAGTCCCCGGAGGTAGCTTCAATCGCCCTCCGGGCGCCGCTGGCGTCGTACGGGAGCTCTATAAAAGCCCTGGCGAGGGTCCAGGAGATCAACCTCTCCCTCTCCTCCCGGGGCTTTCCGGGAGCCTCCTCTAAAAGCCTTCTGAGCGCCCCTCCCACGTCCAACTCCGGAGACCTCAGCGCCTCCAATACGGCCTGCCGCACAGACTCCGGGAAGTCCTCGTATAACTTCAAGGCTCTGTCTAAAGCTTCTGCGTCCTCCATCCCTGCCCACTGGGAAAAGATGTAGGCCAAGCCCATAGCATATAGGCCAGGCTGCGCCCCCTCCACATCCACCAGCACTCTCCCGTCCCTCCCCTCGGCCATCCATTCGTGGCCTTCCACGAACTGGACGGTGAATTTCTCTGGAACGGGTAATCCCTTCAGAAGTTCAAGCCCTTTAGAGAGGAGCTCGTACGCTTCTCCGGACTCCCCCTTTAAGGGACCAAGCGCCCTTCCTTCGACCTCTAAGCGGCCCAAAAGTGCCCCCTCGCCCCTCCTCGCCTCCTCAACCCCCTTCTTCCTACGCTTGGAAAGATAGGTTAGGGGAAAGGGGACCCTGTATCCTCCCATCTTCGCACCTCCTTCTTAGGGCAACAATTCCTGCAACTTGCGGCGGACCTCATCGGTCCGCACGTCGTCCGGATAGCGCTCCAAAAACTCTTTGTATATCTCCGCCGCCGCTTCCCCCTGCAGCATCCCCCCCAGCTGGAAAAGGGCTTCGGGGGCCAGGGGATTTCGGGAGGAAGCCAAGGACCTCAACTGGGATATCGCCTTCAGTGTATCCCCGACCTGAAGGTAGGCCTCCCCCATAAGGAGGAGGGCCTCGCCCCAAAGGGGGGAACCGGAAAGTTCGGGGGAGCTTAAGCTGGCCAGGGCCTCCTCCGGCCTCCCCTGCCTGAGGCGCAGGAGTCCGAGGGCGAAAGCCTTCAGGGCACCCTCCAGCCCCTCCTCGAGCTTGAGCAGGCGCCCCACCGCATCGTCGGCAAGAGGGCTGGAAGGGTTCCTCGCCACCACCTCCCAGGCCTTCTCGGCCTCCTCCACCTTTCCCTCCCAGAGGCACACCTCCCCCAAAAGGAACCTCGCACTGTCGGCGTAGGACGAGGCCTCCCGGACCAGCCTCCTGTTGACCTCCTCGGCAGCCTCGAGGCTGTCCATGCGAACGTAAGCCTCCCCTAAGAGGAATGCCGCCTTCGCCCCCTCGGGAGTGCTCCATGGGAAGGGTTTCAAAGACCGCAACAGGCAGATGAGCTTCCCGTAATCCCCATGCTTTGAGAGCACCTCTGCCGTCCTTACGAGGGCCTTCCGTCCTGCAGAAGTCCCCAGGACAGCCCGGACGAGCCTCCCCCAGACCTCGAGGGCCTTGTCGACCCGACCCATCCTGTACAGGGCCTCCCCCAACCGGAACCTTACATCCTCGTCCTCCGGATGGGCCCGGAAATATCCCTCCAACACCGGCACGAGGACTTCGTATTGCCCTGTACGGAAGCCGTTTCTGATAAGTCCGTACAGGGCCTGCCTACCCGGGGCCTCCTCATAGGCTTGGAGGTACCATCTCACGGCCCCCATGTAGTCCCCCTTTAGCTCCAGCCTCCAGGCTTGCTCCAGTGGGTCCTCCGCCTGAAGAGATCGAGCAGCGAGGACCAGCCATAGTATGCATCCCAGCTTTCCCATCATCGGACAAAAATAACGTCTGAAAGAGCCTTAGTCAAGGAATTTATGCGGAGGGTGAGTTTCAGAAACTCTCGAGGAAACTAATCCGTCCCTGGATTCCCGCTCACCTTTGAGGTATGTTCAAAGCCTCGGGTGGGACTTCGGCTTGGTCAAGTTGAAGACATATATGTCAGTCTTGCCAAATGAACTGACGAGCTCCACCGTATGCGCTGATGCCTCAGCACAAGACCCGACAAAGCGCCTTTGCAAGCTGTTCGAGCCCCCTGGCCGAGTCTACGCCTGTGTAGACCCGCAACACTCGCCGGCCGAGCCGCTTCAGCGCCTGATAGTCCCCTAAGGCCTGGGCGCGGATCAGGGCGCCGAAGGTGTAAGAGGTCTCCGGCACCGGTAGATCGTCCGCTGGTTCGTCCACAAGTTGCAAGAAAAGTCCCGTATCCGGTCCGCCCTTGTGCAGTTGTCCAGTGGAGTGCAGGAAGCGCGGCCCGTACCCCAGCGTCGTGGCCAGCCGTAGACGGTCGCGCAGGACCAGCCGGACCTCCTGCAGGATTGCCGTCGTCTCCGGCGTCGGGGCCAGGTACGCCTGCAGGGCCACGTAGTCCCCGGCCCGCGCTTGGGCGAGCCAAGAACCTATCGCCTGGGCCAGCTCTTCCGGTCGTGTGGCCGAGGCCATCTCCGGACCTTCGTCCCTTCCCTCCTCCACTCCCTCGCTCCCCCGCTCCATAGCTCGCCGGGCCAGTTCCTTGGCCAACTGCACGTCGGGCTGGTTAAAGGGATGGACACCCAACACCGCTCCGGCCGCCGCCACGGCTACCTCCCAACGGAAGATCTCCTGCCCTATGTCGGCCTTCTCCCTCAGGCGGATGTGGGCGGCCGGATGGCCTGAGGCCTCCGCCCCGACATCTTCGTCCCCCTCGAGATACAGGTGGACGAAGAAGCGGTCCTCCCCGTAGACCTCCAGGGACCCGAGGGGTTCGTGGGCCACCGGGACGATGCCCTTGCCATCCTTGCCGGTGCTCTCGGCGATGAGCTGCTCGAGCCAGGCTGGGAAGGCCTCAAGCGACCGCGAGGTCAGGAAGGTCACCTTGTCCCGGCCGGCCAATGCCAGCTCTCCCAGAGCCGCTCCCAAGGCTATAGAGGGGTTCTCCGGTTCGGGCACGCAGGGGGCACAGACCTCGGCCATAGTTCGGGCCCGGTCCAGCAGTCCGCGCACGTCCATCCCGATGAGAACCGCAGGCACAAGTCCAAAGACGGTCAGGGCCGAGTATCGCCCGCCCACATTCGGTGGCGCCTGAAAGGTCCGACGAAAGTCCCGCTCCCGGGCCAGTTGCTCCAGTGGGGTGCCCGGATCGGTGATGGCCACGAAGTGGCGGCCCGGCGTGTCGATGGCTTGGCTCACCTGGCGCCAGAAGTACCGGAAGAAGGAAAGGGTCTCGACCGTAGTGCCAGACTTGCTGGAGACCAGAAACAGGGTATGGCGTAGGTCGATCCGGGCCTCAACAGCCCGCACCGCAGCAGGGTGGGTGCTGTCTAAGACGATGAGCTCGGGATGCCTCGGTGCATTGCCGAAGATGCGTTGGAAGACCTCCGGTGTAAGGCTCGAGCCACCCATCCCCAGTAGCACCACGTGACACACCCCCTCGGCCTTGGCTGTCTCCCCGAAGGCCGTCAGATCGTCGAGCTGCTCGTACATCGCCTCAGGCAAGATCAACCAGCCCAGGCGGTCGGCAAGTTCGGGCACTGGTTCCGACGACCAGAGCGTGGGGTCCTTGGCCCAGAGCCGGTGGGCAAACTTCTCGCTCCGCCAGGCCCGAAGCCGTCCCTCCACCCGATCCCAGTTGGTCCCTATGTTCAGGGTCTGGCGGTCCACCTGACCGGCCGGGATAGCCCGGTGTTTCTCCCTTAACGCTGCCATCTCCCTACCTCGCACAATAGCTCAGCTTGGTCACCTCTTCCTCGGCAGATATCGTCAAATATCCCCCTCTTCTATCGGCTCCGCCTCGTCTATGAGCATGATCGGGATGTCGTCCTCCACCCGATAGCGGAGCTTACAGTTCCAACAGATGAGGACGTTTTCCTCTGGCCTATACTCCAAATTTCCCTTGCACTTAGGACAAGCCAATATCTCTAACAGCTCCTTGTCCAACATCTCCCCTCCTTTAAATAAGCCCCAGCACATCCCTGAGCTTCCTCGGGGGTCGCACCGGCCTGCGCTCCCGGTTCAGGCATGTATGCACCGTGTACCCCCTCGCGACCACCTCCCCGTCCCGCACAAGCTCGTAATCCATCCGCACCCGGACACCCTGGAGGCTTCCCCTCGTACGGATGCGCACCCGTTCGTCGTAACGTATGGGCTTGATGTACGCTACGTAAGCCTCTATGACTGGCTGAAAGATTCCCTCCTCCTCGAGCCTTCTGTACGGGAAGCCCAAGGCCCTCAAAAGCTCCGTCCTGCCTATCTCAAACCACTCCAAGTACCTGGAGGAGTGGACGAAGTCCATCCGGTCCACCTCGGCATAGCGCACCAGTATCTCCGTCTCGGCCAGCATAACACCTCCTACTTGAACTTCAGCTCCCCGAACCGCTCCGGCCTGTGGAACCCCCCGAACGTGCACGACCAGCACTCCCGTGCGTACCTAAGGGCGCGCATCTTCCCTCCTATTCCTCCCATATTCCCATCCGGTAGAACTTCTCCCTGCGCTTCTTCACCAACTCCTCCGGCGGCACCTCCTCCAGCTGTCTCAGTTCCTCGGACAGAACCTCCTTAAGGACTCGGGCCGCTCCGTCCGGGTCCCTGTGCGCCCCCCCGAGGGGCTCCGGAACCACCCGATCGATCACTCCGAGTTTTAGCAGGTCCTGGGCCGTAAGCTTAAGGGCCTCGGCCGCCTCCTCTTTCTTCTCGTGGGACCTCCAAAGTATGGAGGAACAGGACTCAGGTGCGATAACCGAGTACCAGGCGTTCTCCATCATTATTGTCTGCAGTGGTTTGTGTGGTACTTGGAGCGTACCCTGCTGGCATCTCTACTTGTACTTTATAGTCTCCCTCTTGAGGGTTGGTACTGCTTGCCCCCCCCGCCGGGCGCTGAACCGCCCGGCTCGGTCGGCAAAGCCCCCTTCGGGGGCCGGCT
>DTXA01000045.1 GCA_012962735.1 Candidatus Latescibacterota bacterium | reverse complement strand
ATGCTTAGGGTACGGGGACTGCGTGCGGGTCTGCCCCTTCGGTGCTATAACTATGGCCGACGGACATCCGGTGGTCGACGTAGACCGGTGCACGGGTTGCGGGAAGTGTGTCCAAGCCTGCCCCAGGGGGATCATCACTCTTGAGCCCTACGACAGGGGGAAAGGAGAAATTATCTTCGTGGCCTGCAACAACCCAGATAAAGCCCCTACCGTCCGGAAGGTATGCGAGGTGGGATGCATAGGGTGCAGGCTCTGCGCACGGACCTGCGACAATGGGGCCTTCTATATGGACGGCATGTTGGCCAAGGTGGATTACGGGAAGGTATACGAGTGCGGAAACTGGGATGAGGTGGTTGAGAAATGTCCTCGGAAGATAATCCGCAAGGTGGGACGGGTCCAGATGCAGGAGGCGGCATGACGGAACAGGGGACCGTGGTAGAGGTGCCCGGGCCCGGAAGGGCTGTGGTGGTCTTTCGGCGCAGCCCAGCCTGTGGGAAGTGCCGGTTTTGTGCGGTCGAGGGGAAGGATATGCTGGCTGAGGTGGAGGACCCCTTAGGGGTGGCCCCGGGCCAGAGGGTACAGGTCGCCCTCCCCTCTGGGGCGTTTCTAAGGGCGTCCATATTGGCCTATCTTGTACCCACCCTGACATTCCTGATGGGGGTATTGGGAGGATATGTCCTTACGGGGTCGGAATGGAGGGGACTTGGGATGGGAGTGGTAGCCCTGGCCCTCGGCCTCCTTCCAGCCCGCAGGGCGGCGAGAGGGCCTGGGCGGTTCACCCCTCGGATAACGGCGGTCGAGTGGCCTTACTGTAAGGATAAAATTGTGATGTAGGTCACAGTGTTCGGCCGTTCGAATTTTATTTTAATTTTAGATTAAGCTCAGCCTTCAAGGCGCACCGAAGTGGTTTATACCTCGTTATAGGGAGGGGAGAGCTATAAGCTGCCTCTGGTCCGCCTTCGTGCTATGCTCCCTCGCCTGGCCAGTTCATGCCCAAGTTGAGGTAGAGCTTTCGGTT
>DTXA01000044.1 GCA_012962735.1 Candidatus Latescibacterota bacterium | reverse complement strand
GTCACCATCAACGATCTTTACAGGCTCTTCTGATACTGAACAAAAGTTCAGTATTCCCGATTTCTCCCTCCTTTTTTCCTTCCTTTTAGCGGATTTTCCCTTGACATTTCTTGAATTAGGGTGTATCTTCGTGGTGGTGGAAAGTGGTGGAAAGTGGGGAATTCTATTTATCGATAAATAACAGCATCTTATGATTAAGCATCATCTTCGGTTGGTTTTTCCCCCCTGGATACACTTTATAGTGTGTGTAACGACTTCAGGGCCTCGGTATGGCGGATTTCGTGGGATATTACGAGATCACGGTAGACGATAAGGGACGGCTGTATGTGCCGGCCGCCTTCCGGAAGGCCCTTCCGCCGGAGGCCAACGACACTTTCGTAATAACGAGATGGTTCGACGGCTGTCTTGCGGTGTACGGGTTGGACTACTGGGAGCGGATCAAGGAGAGGTTGCGCTCCCGACTCTCCCCGATGCGGGAGCGGGACCGCCGCTTTATAAGATTGCTGGTCTCTCAGGCGGTGGAGGTGAAGGTCGACCGACAGGGGAGGATCAACATCCCTAAGAGGCTTTTGAAGCTGGCCCAGATCACCGATAGAGTGGTGGTGGCAGGAGCGCTGGACTATTTTGAACTTTGGAACCCAGAGGTATACGAGGAGCATCTGAGGGGCTCCGAAATGACAGAGGTGGGGGAGGTACTTGAGCTGTGAAGGATATCAGGACGTTGAAGGTCTCGGGGGTTTTCCATGTGCCGGTTATGCTTCGGGAGGTGTTAGAGGTGCTGGTGTGGAGGGAGGAAGGGGTGTACGTGGACGGTACGGTAGGAGGGGGAGGACATGCGGAGGGGATACTGAGACGTACAAGGGGGAGGTTAGTAGGTATAGATCGGGACCCGGAGGCCGTAGCGGAGGCCGGAAGGAGGCTGGCGGCCTTCGGGGATCGAGTAACGTTGATCTGTGCCAGGTTTTCGGAGATGGGGGAGATATTGCAGGAGCTGGGCATATACGAGGTAGATGGGATATTGTTGGATTTGGGAGTATCCTGGCACCAGATAGAGGACCCCGACAGGGGGTTCAGCTACCGACAGGATGGACCCTTGGATATGCGGATGTCTCCAGATGGGCCCACGGCCGAGGAGGTCGTCAACCGATATCCGGAGGAGGCGCTCGTCAGGCTGTTTCGGGAGTATGGAGGAGAGCGATTTGCGAAGCGTATCGCTCGGGGCATCTGTCGGGCGAGGGGGGCTGGTCCCATATCCAGCACGGGGCAACTGCGAGACATTGTTCTTTCCGTAGTTCCTAATAGTATACCTCATAAAATGTTATCAAGGGTATTTCAAGCTATACGGATAGAGGTGAACGACGAACTGAGGGAGTTGGAGCGGGGGTTGGAGGTAGGCTTTTCGGTGCTGGTCCGTGGAGGGCGTTTAGTGGCCTTGTCGTATCATTCGTCGGAGGATCGCATCGTGAAGGAGGCCTTCCGTAGGTGGAAGGAAGAAGGCAAGGTGCGGCTTCTCGGGCGATTTTTCCCCTCCCAGGGGGAAGTGGCGGAGAACCCTCGGGCGAGGGGAGCCAAGCTGCGAGCTGTGGAGAAACTATTAGGAGGTAGGGATGTCAGTAAGGGGATTTCGGGCTCTGACGTTGGCGGTTGGAATCGGGGTGCTCGGCTCCGTCGGGCTGCTCTGGGAGCTGGAGGCGGCCCGGTCGCTGACACGGGAGGTGGAGCGCTTAGAGCGGGCTAGAGAGAAGGCCCTGGTCCAATTGGAGCGGACTCAGGTGGCCGTCTCTTATCTCTCCCGGAGCGAGCGGATAACGCGCATAGCTGCCGAGCGGCTGGGGATGGTCTTCCCCGATGAGCGTCCGGCCCTGGCGTATCTATGGGAGGAGGAGCGGAGGGACGGAAGCGCTGAAGGGTTGGCCTCGGTCGTACGGCGGCTTTTGGGAGAGGGAGCCTTTGCCGAGGTTCGGATGCGGCGGTGACCCCCAAGATCTGCCGAAAGCGCCTTTTGCTCGTGGCCGCCTTTCTCTGGGGATGCTGGGGAACCCTGGCGGCCAGGTTGGTCCAGGTGCAGGTAGGGGGGCGTGATCTCTACACCGCCAGGTTGGAACGGCAGTCCAAACGCCGCATAAGCATCCCAGCCCGCAGGGGAAGGATATTGGACCGCAAGGGGGTTCCCCTGGCCCTGGACTTAGAGGGGTTTTCGTACTTCGTCGTGGCCCCAGCGAAGCAGCCCTTCCGGATCGCCCGGATTTTCTCGGATATGGGGGGTTGGACCTACGGAACCCTGTTGACAAAGCTTCGTGGAAAGGGCTTCGTATGGCTGGCCCGGAAGGTGGGGGAGGAGGAGGCACTCAAAATACGGAAATGGAAGCTCCCCGATGTACAGGAGATCCGGGAGCTTCGAAGGAGATACCCCATGGGGAGCCTTGCGGGCCAGGTATTGGGGTATACGGACGTGGACGGCCAGGGGATCGAGGGGGCGGAGCTGGCCTTCGACCACTACCTGATGGGGGAACCGGGATGGGCCCTATGTCGGGTGGATGGCAGGGGAAGGCGAATCCCAGAGGTAGATTTGCCCGAGAAGTCCCCGAGGGACGGGGCGGACGTTCGGCTTACGTTGGATATAGAGATACAGTCTATCGTAGAAGAGGAACTGGCAGCGACTGTGGAGCGACATCGGGCCCGTTCCGGGGTGGGGGTGGTGATGGTGCCGAGGACCGGTGAGGTGCTCGCCCTGGCGCACGTCCCCAAGTTCGACCCGAACCACCCCGAGGGAGGTCCGATGTGGGCCCGGAGGAACCGGGCGATCACCGATATCTACGAGCCGGGGTCCACCTTCAAGATAGTGACGGCCGCGGCGGCCTTGGGCGAAGGAGTTATATCCCCGGACGACTCGGTGTTCTGCGAGGAGGGGGCTCTCCCGGTAGCCGGGACGACCTTCCGGGACGCACATCCTTACGGGTGGTTGAGCTTCCGGGAGGTTGTAGAGTTCTCCAGCAATATAGGCATCATTAAGGTAGCCCGACGGCTGGGAGGGGATCGGTTATACCGATATGCGAGGGCCTTCGGGTTCGGCGCGGAGACGGGGGTGGGACTTCAGGGGGAGGTTAAAGGTATTTTGAAGCCACCTTCTACCTGGTCCGGGCTGTCGCTGGCGTCCATAGCTGTTGGACAGGAGGTATCGGTGACAGCTCTGCAGATGGCTTGTGCTTATGCGGCGGTGGCCAACTGGGGGGTTTTGATGCGAGCTCAGGTCGCCTTGGAGGTGGTGGGGCCGGGAGGGGAGGTGCTCTGGCGGATGCGGCCCGAGCCGATACGAAGAGTGATCTCGGAGGGGACGGCCCGGAAGCTGGTGGAACTCTTAGAGGGGGTGGTAGAGCGCGGGACGGGAGGGGAGGCGATGGTCCCGGGGGTGCGGGTGGCCGGAAAGACGGGGACCGCCCAGCGGCCCAGGGAGGGGAGGAAGGGATATGCGCCGGGGGAGTTCGTGGCTTCGTTTGTGGGGTTTCTGCCGGCCGAGAGTCCGGAGCTGTTGTGTTTAGTGGTGATCGATACTCCTCGGAAAGGGGGATATTACGGAGGACAGGTGGCTGCACCGGTCTTCCGAAGGATAATGGAGCGAGTGTTGGCCCTTCCGAGCCATCCGTTCTCCAGGAGGGTGCAGGAGTTGTTGGAAGAGGGCCGTGTCCCGAGGACAGTCTCCGTGCCGGACGTAAGAGGGCTCCCCCCGGACGAGGCGATGCAGATATTGGGTGAGGTCGGGGTGAAGGGAGAGGTCCAGGGGGTTGGGGGGGTGGTGGTCAGGCAGTACCCGGAGCCGAGCTCTACAGTGCCCGAAGGGGGAAGGGTGGTGTTAACCCTAGGGGGGGAGGGGAGACCCGAGAGGAGGCTTCCGAACTTGAGGGGGTTGACGCTGAGGGAGGCGATACGCCGTCTGAAGCTTTTAGGGGTGGAGGTCCGGGTATATGGAAGCGGGAGGGTGCGACGCCAGAGCCCGGAGCCGGGATCGATGGTGAGGGAAGGGATGATTTGTACCATAGAAGGTTATGAAAGATGAAATTATCGGACTTACTTAAAGTGCTCCAGGACGCCCGTGTGGAGGGAGAAGTCCGGGGGGAAGTGTCGGGGGTGCGATACGACTCCCGGAAGGTGGGGCCAGGGGACGTCTTTGTGGCTCTGAGAGGGGAGCACGGGGACGGGCATATGTTCGTGGGGGAGGCGTGTCGGAGGGGGGCTGTGGCGGTGGTCCTGGAGCGAGAGGTAGAGGCGCCGGGGATCGTGCATGTCGTGGTGAAGGATACGAGGAAGGCGCTGGCTCTGCTGTCGGCTCACTTTTTCGGAGAACCTGCCCGTAAGCTGAAGGTGATCGGGGTGACAGGGACAAACGGGAAAACCACGGTGAGCTTTTTAATACGTTCTATCTTCGAAGAGGCGGGGGTGTCCACGGGGCTTATCGGTACGGTGGAGTACATCGTCGGGGGAGAGCGGCTCCCGGCCCCTCTCACCACTCCCTTCCCTCCAGAGCTACACGGGACACTTGTCCGTATGGTGGAGGCCGGGGAGGAGGTCGTCGTGATGGAGGTCTCCTCGCACGCCTTAGCTCTGGACAGAGTCTACGGGATGCCGTTTCAGGTGGGGGTGTTCACCAACCTCTCCCGGGACCACCTGGACTTCCACGGGACGATGGAGGAGTATTTCCGGGCCAAGAGCCGCCTGTTCGAGATGTTGGAGCCTTCAGGATGGGCGGTGTACAACGGGGACGACCCCTACGGCTACAGGCTGGGGGAGCACACCCGGGCCCAGGTCCTCTCCTACGGACTCTCCGAGGGGGTGGACGTGCGGGCTGAGGGAGTGGTCTGCGACCGTCAAGGGGTGGTGTTTATGTTGCGGTCCCCCTGGAGGGACTTTCCGGTGCGATTGCGACTTTCAGGGCGGTTCAATGTGTACAATGCCTTAGCGGCGGCTGGGGTGGGGTTGGCGTTGGGGATCGGACCTGAGGAGGTGGTGCGTGGGCTGGTGGCGCTGGAACGGATCCCAGGGAGGTTCGAGCGGGTGGACCTGGGGCAGGACTTCGAGGTGATCGTGGATTATGCGCACACGCCGGACGCCTTAGAGCACCTCCTTCGCTCGGCCAGGGAGATCACACAGAGAAGGCTTTTGGTGGTGTTCGGATGCGGAGGGGATAGGGATAGGGGCAAGCGGCCGCAGATGGGGGAGGTGGCCGGGAGGCTGGCGGACTTCGTGCTTGTGACCTCCGACAACCCCCGCAGCGAGCATCCCGGGGAGATAATAGAGGAAATTGTGGCGGGGATCCCGGATGGTACCAGGTATGCTGTGGAGGAGGACCGCGGGAGGGCGATAGGGAGGGCCATCCAGATGGCGCAGGAGGGGGATGTGGTTGTGATAGCTGGGAAGGGACATGAGGTCTATCAAATCGTGGAGGACAAGAAAATACCTTTCGACGATCGGGAGGTGGCCAGGAGGTCCTTAGAGGAGCGGATGGGACGATGGAAGGCGTGCGGCTCGGGGAAATAGCCGAGGTGCTTCGAGGGGAGCTCGTGGGGGACCCCGGGATAGTCCCTACGGGGGCGTCGGTGGACTCCCGAACCACACAGAGGGGGGAGCTTTTTTTCGCTCTTAAGGGCGAGCGCACCGACGGGCATAGGTTCGTGGGGGAGGCTTTGAGGAAGGGAGCGGCAGCTGCCGTAGTGCGGACGGGGTGGATGAAGGAACACTGGGAATCGGGGCCTTTAATTGGGGTCGAGGACCCCCTGAGGGCTTTGGGGAAGCTGGCCTCGTGGTACCGGAGGCGGTTCCCCGTGACCTTAGTGGCGGTTACAGGTTCCAACGGCAAGACCACGGCCAAGGAGATGGCCGCAGCCGTCTTAGGAACACGGCACCGGACCTTGAAGTCGGAGGGGAGCTGGAACAACGAGATCGGGCTTCCCCTGACCCTCCTGAGGCTCTCTGGAAGGCACGATGTGGCGGTTGTGGAGCTGGGCATGAACGCTCCCGGGGAGATAGAAAACCTGGCCCAGATGGCCGTACCTCAGGTAGGGATAATAACAAACGTAGGGCCAGCCCACGTAGGGGCGTTCGGGTCGTTGGAGGGGGTGGCGAGGGCGAAGGGGGAGCTTTTGGAGGTCTTGGGGGAGGAAGGGGTGGCGGTCCTGAACTGGGACGACCCTTGGGTGCGCAGACTTGGGAAGGAGTTCGGAGGCAAGGTGGTGTGGTACGGTATGGGGGAGGGGGCGGAGGTGCGGGCCGAGGAGATACGACTCGAGGGGGGGAGGCCGGTCTTCCAGGTGGGGGATGTGGAGTTCAGGTTAGGGGTTTTGGGAGAGTATCAAGTTTATAATGCTTTGGTAGCAGTTGTAATAGGAAGTTTATTTGAAGTGAACTTGGGAGAGGCGGCACAGGCCTTAAAGGATTTCCAAGTCCCGCATATGCGGGGGGAGGTGGTAGAGGTCGAAGGAGTGCGGGTGCTTGTGGACTGCTACAACGCCAATCCCGCCTCGATGCGGGAGGCCCTTAAACTTCTGGGGGCACTGCCCGGTCGGCGGGTGGCGGTGTTGGGGGACATGTTGGAGCTTGGGGCCCTGGCGTCTGAGTTCCACCGGGAGGTGGGGACGTATGCTGCCCGATGCGGGATAGACCTGCTCCTGTGCATCGGGGAATGGGCGGGGGATATGGCCGAGGGGGCAAAGGAAGGTGGGGTGACGGAGGTGGAGGTCTTCGAAGACAGGGAGGAACTGGCCAGAAGGCTCTGCGAGCTGGCCAGGCAGGGGGATTGGGTGTTGGTGAAGGGGTCCAGGAGGGTGGCCTTGGAAAAAGTGGTCCGGGAAGCGTTCGGGATTTAAGAGGGTTTATCATGCTCTTTCACTGGCTGTATCCTCTGGTCAAGTACTTCACTTTCTTCAATCTATTCCGGTACATCACCTTCCGGTCCGTCGGAGCGGCGGTAACGGCTCTGGGCATAAGCTTTCTTTTGGGCCCCTGGATCGTGCGGAAGTTGGAGTCCCTACAGATCAAAGAGAGGATACGGCCAAATGGCCCCCAGAGCCATTTAGTGAAGGAGGGCACGCCCACCATGGGGGGGCTCATAGTGCTGGCGGGGGTGGTGGTCCCCACAGTGTTGTGGACGGACGTGGCCAATCGGTATGTGTTGTTGACGCTTTTGGCCACGGTCTGGATGGGAGCGGTGGGGTTTTTAGACGACTACCTGAAGGTGGTCAAGCAGCTCCCCAACGGGCTCATCGGGCGGTACAAGATAGCCGGACAGGTGCTTTTAGGGTTGGGGATCGGGGGGATCTTGTACTTCTGGCCCTCGGACCCCCAGTGGGCTACGGCCACGAGTATGCCCTTCTTCAAGGGATGGGCTTTAGAGTTGGGGTGGCTGTATATCCCGATGGTGGTGTTCGTGATAGTGGGCACGTCCAATGCGGTGAACCTCACCGACGGATTGGACGGGCTGGCCATAGGGTTGGTGGGGATCGTGGCGGCGGCCCTGGGCCTCGTTGCGTACGTTACGGGACGGGCGGATTTCAGCGCCTATTTGGGGATCCCGTACCTCAGGGGCGCTGGGGAGCTGACAGTGTACTGTGCGGCCCTGGTGGGGGCTTCGCTGGGATTTCTGTGGTTTAACGCATACCCAGCCAGGGTGTTCATGGGGGATACGGGAGCGCTTTCGCTGGGGGGGACCTTGGGGACCTTAGCGGTGTTGTTGAAGGTCGAGCTGTTGTTGCCGGTGATAGGAGGGGTGTTCGTGGCGGAGGTGATCTCTGTAATACTTCAGCGTTATTATTTCAAATACACCAAGCGAAAGGCCGGCTCGGGGCGCCGGATATTCCGGATGGCGCCTCTGCACCACCACTTTGAGCTTTTGGGATGGCCGGAACCTAAGGTGGTAGTGCGGCTTTGGATCGTCGGGGTATTGTTGGCCCTTCTGGGTCTGAGCACCTTTAAGATTCGATGAGACGGGGACCGGACAGGGTCCTGTTGGCCGTGGTGGTGATACTGGCCGCCCTCGGGGTGGTGATGGCCTACAGCACAGGGATAGGCAGAGACCGAGGGTCTGCGCTGCTGCGGGGGCACCTGATTAAGGGGCTGGTGGGGGCGGTGGGTATGGGAGCCGCCTATAAGGTGGGGTACAGGAGATGGTCCGCCTGGGCGAAGAGGTTGCTCCTGCCGGTGACCCTCTCGCTGATGGGGCTTTTGGTACTGCGGGCGGTCCACGGGGGGGTCTGGCGGTGGTATAGATTGGGGCCGTTCTCCCTCCAGCCCTCCGAGGTGACCAAGCTCGTTTTAGTGCTTTATATAGCGGATTTCTTAGATAGGAAGGGCGAGAGGGTCCGGGAGTTCCAGAGGGGGGTCCTGCCGGCCTCCATAGCGTGCGGGGTGCCGCTCGTCCTGATCCTTTTAGAGCCGGACCTGAGCACCACAGCTGCGGTGGGGGCGATATTGGGGGGGATGTTATTCGTGGGGGGGGGCCGCATACGACATCTGGCGGTGGTAGGACTGGTAGTTGCGGCAGCCTTAGGGATAGCGGTATTCGGACTGGGGTATGGACGGGAGCGGGTGCTGGCATACGTGGGAAAGGGGGACGAGGACCCCAAATATCAGATGGAGCAGTCCCTGGTGGCCTTGGGGTCCGGAGGGGTCTTAGGGAGGGGGTTGGGGAAGGGAGTGCAGAAGCATTGGTTCCTCCCCGAGTCCCATACAGACTTTGTGTTCTCTGTGGTGGGGGAAGAGCTGGGGCTTTTGGGGACTTTGGGGGTGTTGGGGCTGTTCGTGCTGTACGGATGGAGAGGGGCAGCAATAGCGAGGAGGGTCGGGGAGGTGCGAGCGTTCTTCGTGGCCGTGGGGATCACGTTGATGGTAGAGGTATATGCCCTGTGCAACATAGCTGTGGCCACCGGGATGCTGCCCACCACTGGACTTCCCTTGCCTTTTGTGAGCTACGGGGGGACCTCGCTGGTGGTCTCGCTTGCGGGTACCGGTATACTGTTGGACATATCGAGAAGGGGCGGGTGATGAGGTTGATCGTGGGGGCTGGAGGGACCGGTGGACACGTGGTGCCGGCGCTTGCGGTGGCCGAGGCTTTGAAAAGGAAAACTCGAGCCTGTGTGGTGTTCGTGGGGGCGGGCCGTGGGGTGGAGGAGAAGCTCGTCCCCCGGGCCGGGTACCGGCTGGTCCGGGTCCCGGTGGTCGGCCTGCCACGAAGGCTTTCCCTAAAGCTTTTGGGGTTCTGGGTAGGTCTTGTGCGTGGATTGGTGCTGTGTAGGGATGTATTTTTAAAGTTCCGGCCGAATGCAGCGCTCTGCACCGGCGGATATGCGGCGTTTCCGGTCGGGGCTATGACGCTCTGGTTCCGGGTGCCCCTTTACCTCCACGAGCCGAACCAGGTCCCCGGGCTGGTAAATCGGGTTCTGGGCCCCTGGGCCCGGAGGGTCTACACCGGATTCAGGGGAGTAGGCCCCCGGGGACGGAGGGTGCACACCGGAAATCCGGTCCGAGGGGAGGTAGGAAGGGCCTCCAGGGAGGAGGGCAGGAGGCGCTTCGGACTCGGGGACGGGCCGGTAGTGTTGGCCTTCGGAGGGAGTCAGGGGGCAAGGACGATCAACCGGGCTGTGGGGGAGGCTTTGGGTGGATGGGAGGAGGCGGGGGTGGAGGTGATCTGGCAGGTAGGGGAGGGGGACATCGCCTGGGCGTCCGAACTTTCGAAGGCATATCGGGGGAAGGTGAAGGTCTTCCCGTTCATAGAGGATATGGCGTATGCTTTAGCTGCAGCGGACCTTGCGGTGTGCCGGGCTGGGGCTATGACGATATCGGAGTTGACCGCAAGCGGTCTTCCGGCTATATTGGTACCATTGCCCAACTCGGCCGGCGGGCATCAGCTTCAAAACGCCCTGACCCTGAAGGAGGCAGGAGCGGCTGTGGTGTTGGAAGAAGGGGAGCTTACGGGAGAGCGGCTGGCCGAGGAGGTGCTGGGACTTTTGAAGAACCGGGTGAGGCTGGAGGCGATGCGGCGGGCGAGCAGAGGGCTTGGGGTGCTGGATGCGGCCGAGCGGGTGGCAGAAGGGATGTTGGAGGATCTGAGGGGTTCGAAGTTCTAAGTTCAAGGTTATTAGGCATGTTTAAGAAGATAAAACGGGTGCATTTCGTGGGGATCGGCGGGATCGGGATGAGTGGGATAGCGGAACTCCTGCTGCGGATGGGGTACGAGGTTAGTGGGTCCGACCTCAGAAGGACTTCGATCACCGAGAGGCTCGAGGAGCTCGGCGCCCGGGTTTGGTACGGGCATAAGGCCGAGCACGTATCCGGAGCGGACGTGGTGGTATATTCCACGGCCGTCCCTCCCTTCAACCCAGAACTGCAGGAGGCCTCCCGGCGCAAGGTGCCGGCGATCCGGCGGGCGGAGATGTTGGGGGAGCTGATGCGGATGATGCGATACAGCATCGGTGTTGCGGGCACGCATGGGAAGACCACTACGACCTCGATGATAGGGGCGGTGTTGACCGAGGGTGGACTGGACCCGACCCTCATCGTGGGGGGAAGGGTCAAGAGCATAGGGAGCAACGCCCGGCTGGGAGGAGGGGATTACTTGGTGGCCGAGGCCGACGAGTTCGACAGGTCCTTCCTGAGGTTGGCTCCCATCGTGGCAGTGATCACTACCTTGGAGGCGGAGCACTTAGACTACTATCGGGATCTGGACGAGATCAAGGCGGCTTTCGTGGAATACGCCAATAAGGTCCCCTTCTATGGGTGGGTGGTGGCGTGCTTAGACGAGGAGGGGGTGCAGGATATATTGCCCAGGGTGGAGAGACCTCTTATCACATACGGGCTTTCGGCCCAGGCGGATGTACGAGCTGAAGGTGTGGAGTTCGCTGGGATGGGATCGAGGTTCCGAGTGGCGGCCGAGGGGGAGCCTATGGGGGAGGTGAGGCTGCAGGTGCCGGGGCCGCACAACGTGAAGAACGCCTTGGCAGCGGTCTCGGTGGGCCTGGCGTTGGAGGTGCCGTTCGAGGCGATATCTAAGGCCTTAGAGAAGTTCTCCGGCGTGCACCGGAGGTTCGAGGTGAAGGGGGAGGCAAGAGGGGTGTTGATCGTGGACGACTACGCACACCACCCCTCAGAGATCCGGGTTACCCTGCAGGCTGCAAGGCTGGTGCGGAAGGGGCGCATAGTGGCGGTATTCCAGCCACACCTGTACAGCCGTACCAGGGACTTCGCCGGGCTCTTCGGAAGGTCGTTTTTAGAGAGCGACCTGCTCGTGGTAACGGACGTATATCCAGCCCGGGAGGAGCCGATACCTGGCGTGAGCGGAGAGCTGGTGGCCGATGCGGCTCGGAAGTTGGGGCACAGGGAGGTGTACTACGTAGAGGACAAGGAGAAGCTGGCGGAGTTCGTAGCCCAGCTTGTGCGACCCGGGGATATGGCGATCACAATGGGTGCGGGGGATATATGGAAGGTCGGGGAGGCGCTGTTGAGGGCCTTAGGGAGGGAGGATGCGGCGGTTCCTGAGGCGGGCGGTTAAGGCGACGGTGCTCGGGCTTTTACTCTGGGGCGTCTGGATCGGCGTGTGGAGGGCCTTTTGGCGGGCTTTGGGGCTTCCGACCGTGCGCCGCATCGAAGTCGTAGGGGACCGGATGACGGACCCAGAGGAGGTGGTACGGCGGTGTGGGGTGGACATGGGGGCCAGGCTGTATCGGATGGATATAAAGGAGGTGGTCCGGAGGGTGAAAGATATACCCTGGGTGCGGGATGTCCAGGTCCACAGGAGGTTGCCAGGGAAGTTGGTGATAGCGCTCGAGGAACGGAATCCAGTGGCTCTGGTGGCAGCCGGGAAGTTGTTCTTAGTGGACCGAGAGGGGGTGGCCCTTCCCCTCCCGGGAGCACCCCCCGATCTGCCCCTGATCACGGGAGTCCCGGAGGAGAGCATAAAGATCGGACGGAGAATAGTATATCCCCCAGTGGAACGGGCCCTTCGGTGGATCTGTGGGGTCGAGGATGTGGACCCCGGACTATTAGACGAGGTCTCCGAGCTGAGGTTGGGGAAAGATGGACTTCGGGCTTATCTTATGGACGGGACCGAGGTGCGGTTAGGGGACAGGCCCGAGGCCGACGCCTTGTCGCTGCGTGCGGTGTTACACAGGCTGAGCTGGGAGGGGCGCAGAGCCAGGTATCTGGATCTGCGGTTTGCCGGTCAGGTGGTGGCCCGACTGTGAAAGGAGGGCATATGCCCAGGGGAGAAGAGCTCATAGCTGGGCTGGACATCGGGACCACGAAGATGTGCGTCATCTTAGCTAAGGTGGAGAGGGAAACCCAGATGCCCAGAGTGGTGGGCGTGGGAGTGCGGCCCTCCCACGGGGGACTGCGGCGGGGGGTGGTGGTGAACATAGAGCAGACAGTGCAGTCTATAAGGGGAGCACTGGAGGATGCGGAGCTTATGGCAGGGGAGAAGGTCTCCTCGGCGTACGTGGGGATAGCCGGGGAGCATATCCGGGGGGTCAACAGCCGGGGGGTGATAGC
>DTXA01000043.1 GCA_012962735.1 Candidatus Latescibacterota bacterium | reverse complement strand
GAGGGCCTCTGAAGGTCTCGGTTGGGGAGGGGGTGTTAGGGAGGGTGTTGGACGGTCTCGGGAATCCCTTAGATGGCCGTGGGCCGCTTAAGGCGGCGGCTCGAAGGGACGTGTACGGGGTTCCTCCTAATCCTTTACATCGCAGGCGAATTACCGAGCCATTGGCTACCGGGGTGAGGGCTATAGATGGGCTGCTGACCTTGGGAAAGGGGCAGCGGGTGGGGATATTTGCGGGGAGCGGGGTGGGGAAGAGCGTGCTTTTGGGGATGATAGCGAGGAACACTTCGGCCGACGTAAACGTGGTTGCGCTCGTAGGGGAGAGGGGGAGGGAGGTCAGGGAGTTCTTAGAGCGTGATTTGGGGGAGGAGGGGCTGAGGCGTTCAGTGGTGGTGGTCGCTACTTCCGACCGGCCGCCCTTAGAGCGACTTAAGGCGGCTTTAGTGGCGATCGCTGTGGCGGAGTACTTCAGGGACCAGGGGAAGGATGTGATGTTCCTGATGGACTCCCTCACCAGGGTGGCGATGGCCCAGCGGGAGGTAGGACTTTCGGTGGGGGAACCGCCCACTTCCCGGGGGTACACGCCCTCGGTGTTCGCATTTATGTCGAAGTTCTTGGAGAGGGCGGGAAGCTCGTCCGAGGGAAGCATTACGGGGCTGTATACCGTGCTGGTTGAAGGGGACGACTTAGACGAGCCGATATCGGACGCGGCCAGGTCCTTCTTGGACGGACATATAGTGCTTTCTAGGAGGCTGGCCTCCATGGGGCACTACCCGGCGGTAGATCCTCTTTCCAGCGTGAGCAGAGCTATGGTGGACGTGGTACCCCCTGAACACCTCAGGGCCGCGCGGAAGGCCGTGGGGATATTAGCCACGTACAGGGAAGCGGAGGACCTCATCCATCTGGGAGCCTATAAACAGGGGAGCAACCCACGTGTGGACGAAGCCATCGCCCGCATAGAGGATGTAAGGGAATACCTAAGGCAGGATATGTACGAGCGGGCGGAGTTCGAAGAAAGCGTCCGAAGGCTCTTGGATATGTTTCCAAATTAATATATAGCTATACGTCGGATAAAATGCGCTCCTTTCAGTTCAAGCTGGAGAAGGTATTGCAGGTGCGGCAACTCCAGGAGGACCTGCAGAGGGAGGCTTTCTGGGAGGTTCAGCAGGACTTAGACGATGCGAGGGAGTGCCTAAGGTCGCTCCAGCAGGAGTTCGCCCGGTATAGAGAGCGTCTGCGGTCCTGCGGGCGGAAGGAGGCGGAAGTCCACGAGGTGCTTTCCTACGAACGCTATATAGATTACCTGCACGCGGCGATAGAGCGACAGCTACAGGTCATGGCCGGGCTCGAGGCCCAATTGGAGGAGCAGCGAAAGGCCCTCCAGGAGGCCGCCCGTAGGCGAGAGGTGCTGGAACGCCTGAAGGAGCGCCAGAAGGAAGTTTACAGGAAATACAGGAACAGAATACTTCAGAACTTGTTAGACGAGGTGGGACAAAAGAGGAGAGGACCGACCGAGGGCTCTGGAATGTAGAGGGAGGATTTATGAGGTATGTAGCGCTTTTCTTGGGCTCTTTCGTGCTGGTGTTCGCCGGCACATATCTTTACG
>DTXA01000042.1 GCA_012962735.1 Candidatus Latescibacterota bacterium | reverse complement strand
GAGCATGGCCGAGAAGTGGCCATCAACGCCACCGGTGGGTTCAAGGCCCAGATCTCCTTCGCCGGTCTGATCGGCCAACTCCTGAATGTTCCAGTCTACTATATGTTTGAGACCTTCCAGGAGGTGATCGAGCTCCCGCCCCTACCGGTGGACTTCAGCTTCGACTACTGGCTGAGCCACTTCGACCTCCTGGAGCGGCTGAGCCGGGACCTCCTCCCCGAGGAGGAGGTTCCCCAGGACCTGAACGAGGTCCTCATCCTCCGAGAGGAAGGGCTCTGTTGTCTCTCCTCGCTGGGGGAGCTCTTCCACCAGGGGTATAAAGAGCGATTCCGACGGGAGCGAGGCCGCCTCCTCCCCCCGCCCTCGGGGCTGAAGCCAGAGGAGAAGCCGGTTAAGTATGAGGACGAAAACCGAGGGAAGCATCGGGGTCTCAAGGAGCACCTCGAGCGGCTCCTCCGGGTGGAGTATGTCACCCGGGTCCAGACGGTCTGGTATGATCCCGGCCTGTCCCAGCGGAATCGGTTCTATGTGAGCCCGAATTGCGCGCCCAATCAGATCGAGGGCTGGTTCTCCAACGATAAGGGGATGACCAAGTTCCTCGTAACCACCACGGCCCAGACAGAGCTGGAGCGACAGGCAGCGGTGGCCGACTTGACGGAGCGGATCTTGAGGGAGTAGAGTAATTCAGCTAAAAAATCAAGGTCTTTGACAGGTGGCAATCGGTAAGAGGGGCACCTCGAAGGCAGAAATGTCGTTGGGATCAGCGATAGCTCCCAAGGATACGTGCGTCTATTCCCCCCAGAGTGGTCCATCGAGCCGGCGGAGGAGTAAACTCTGACAGGGACAGAGCTTTCTCCATTCTCCAAGGCTGAGGGATGTTTGCACCTGTTAGGAAGAGGGTTATCGTCCATTCGACCCCCTTCAGGCCCGGCTGACGAGCCCCGTCTGAGGGGTTGTTTGAAAATAGCCCCGGAAGCTCCCTTCCCAAAAGGGCCGAGAACGGAGGAGTTACAACGACTGCCTCGATGTGAAGAGGGTTGAAACTCATCTTGTGAACAACACGTACAGTGGTCAGCTACGACAAGTTACAACGACTGCCTCGATGTGAAGAGGGTTGAAACCTCACAGATCCTCCGAAGCCGCTGCTCATACCGAATAGCGTTACAACGACTGCCTCGATGTGAAGAGGG
>DTXA01000041.1 GCA_012962735.1 Candidatus Latescibacterota bacterium | reverse complement strand
TCCAGGAGACCACCAGGGTGTTGGCCGAGGCGGCCACACAGGGCAGGGTGGACTACCTGAGGGGCTTGAAGGAGAACGTGATCGTGGGGAAGCTGATCCCCGCCGGCACCGGAGCACCCAGGTACAGGCAAGTGGTATACCAGCCCGTGGAGGAGGTCGTAGAGGAGGCTGCGGAGGAAGCGGCGGCCGGGTGATAGAAGAACGTAGGAGGCTGAAGTATGCCTACTATACAACAACTTATACGTAACGGACGGGAGAGGGCCCGCTCCCGTTCCAAGTCGGTGGACTTAGAGGGATGCCCTCAGAGGAGGGGAGTGTGCGTAAGGGTGTACACGATTACACCCAAGAAGCCCAATTCCGCTCTTCGGAAGGTCGCAAGGGTCAGGCTTACGAACGGCCGGGAGGTTACGGCGTATATACCGGGGGAAGGGCATAACCTCCAAGAGCACTCGGTGGTCCTGATACGTGGGGGGAGGGTGAAGGACCTCCCCGGCATCCGATACCACATACTCCGCGGGGTCTTGGACTCGGCCGGGGTGGAGGGCAGGCGCCAGGGCCGTTCGAAGTACGGGGTGAAGCGTCCTAAGTAAGAGTAAGCTATCCTTAAGGAGGAGATATACATGCCGAGGAAGGGGAGGCCGGAGCGCAGGGAGATACCTCCCGATCCGAAGTATGGTAGTGTCTTGGTCGCCAGGTTTATCAACAATATGATGCGGGACGGAAAGAAGGCTGTAGCGGAGTGGATATTTTACGAGGCCTTGGACCTCATTGAACAAAGGACAGGCAAGCTAGGCATCGAGGTCTTCGAGAAGGCGGTGGAGAACGTCAAACCGGTTTTGGAGGTGAGGCCCCGCAGGGTTGGAGGCGCGACATATCAAGTTCCTGTGGAGGTCAGATCTGAGCGACGGTTGATACTTTCCATCAAGTGGTTAATACAGGCGGCGAGGGAGCGGCCGGAGCGCACGATGGTTCAGCGGCTGGCCAACGAGCTGATAGCCGCGTACCGCAACGAGGGCACTGCTATACGGCGGAAGGAGGAGACCCACCGTATGGCGGAGGCGAACCGGGCGTTCGCCCATTACAGGTGGTAAGAGGGGGATGTCGGCCCCTGTGCCTTTATAGTTCCAAGAGGGGTCTCATTTCTTGGAGACATATTCTCCAGAGGTGGAGATATGTCCAGGGAGTATTCCTTAGAACGGGTGCGCAACATAGGCCTTATGGCCCATATAGATGCGGGGAAGACCACCACCACCGAACGCATCCTCTACTACACCGGCAGGGTGCGCAGGATGGGGGAGGTGGACGAGGGAACGGCCACTATGGACTGGATGGAGCAGGAGAAGGAGCGGGGGATCACCATAACGGCCG
>DTXA01000040.1 GCA_012962735.1 Candidatus Latescibacterota bacterium | reverse complement strand
GAGTGTGGAGCGTGCAACCTGGTATGCCCGAATTGTTATTGTTTCCTCCTTTACGACCGAAGGAAGGGAGACAGGTACGAAAGGGTGAGGGTATGGGACTCATGCCAGTACAGGGGCTTCGGTCAGGAAGGAGGGGGGGTGAACCCGAGGAAGTTCCTGTACCAGAGGGTCCGCAACAGGTTCTTCCATAAGTTCGTGTGGTTTTATGAGAACTATGGGGTCTATAAATGTGTAGGTTGTGGTAGGTGCGTGGAAGCCTGCATGGCCGGGGGAAAGATAGATATAAGGGAAGTCCTCAAGGAGCTATCGAAATAGCCCCAAAAAGTTGAGGATATAAGATGCAGGAGCGTAACGTATATATGCCCATAAGGGCCGAGGTCGAGGAAGTGATAGATGAGACCCCGAACATAAAGACCTTCGTGATAAGGCCCGAGGAACCCTTCTCCTTCAGCACGGGACAGTTCGCAGAGCTTACAGTTCCGGGCGTCGGGGAGGCTCCCTTCACGCCTTCCTCCTCGCCCGAGGTCCCCGAAAGGCTCGAGTTCACGATAATGAAGGTCGGAAGGGTCACATCTGCCCTGCACGAGATGAAGGGGGGGGAGGTAGTTGGCCTGAGGGGGCCGTTCGGGAAGGGGTATCCCTTGGACGAGTTCGAGGGGAAGGAGGTACTCGTCGTGGGCGGCGGTGTGGGCCTTGCCCCCCTGAGGTCTTTGTTGTACGCTTTGTTCGCCCATATGGACAGGTACAAAAGGGTGCTCCTGCGGTACGGGGCCAGGACGCCGAGGGATCTGGTGTATAGGTACCTCTACCAGGAATGGGAGAAGAAGGAGAACTTCGATATGGTGCTGACGGTGGACAGGGCCGAGGACGGGTGGACGGGGAACGTTGGGGTCGTGACGACGATATTGGACGAGATCCCCGTGGACTTCTCGAACAGCGTGGCGGTCGTGTGCGGTCCTCCCATAATGATGAGGTTCGTCACTTTCAGACTCTTGGAGGCGGGATACGCTCCTAAGGATATATACCTCTCCATGGAGGGGAACATGAGCTGCGGTCTGGGCAAGTGTGGACACTGCATCTTAGGTCGGTATTACGTGTGCAAGGACGGGCCCGTCTTCACCTACGAGCAGCTCAAGGATGTCCCGGGACTCTGGGAGTAGGGATGGCCAAGAGGCTCTTCATAGATCTGGACATATGCGACGAGAAGTGTAAGGAATGCGTGGTGGAGTGCAGCTACTTTTACCATCCCTGGAACAACGGGATAACCGAGCTCAGGGAGAAGGCCTCATATATGTTGATATGCAGGAAGTGCGAGTCCCCGACGTGCGTCCCATCGTGTCCGGAGGAGGCCTTGAAGAAGGATGAGGTACTCGTGAGGAGCAGCATGAAGTGCATAAAGTGCCACACCTGCGTCCTGGCCTGTCCCTTCGGAACCTTGCACGAGGATACGGTCCCCTTCCTGCGCTCCTCCTGCGACGTATGCGCGGGGAGGGCAGAGGTTCCCGTATGTGTGGGTACCTGTCCGTACGGCGCCCTGAAATATGAGGAGATGGAGGAGAATCCCGAGGAGGGGATATACCTCATAAGGGAAAAAGTGTTAGCTCACGCAACGGCATGGAAGAGGGAATGATATGAGGTACCTTTTCGACTTCCTTATATTCCCGGGGTTCCTCTTCACAGCGGTCGTGGGGCTGGTGGCGAGCTGGGTGGACAGGAAGCTCACAGCGAGGGTCCAGTGGAGGAAGGGACCTCCCCTCCTTCAGCCCTTCTACGACATCCTGAAGCTCATGGGGAAGGAGGTCATAGTCCCCGAGGGTAGCAAGGGGACGGGGTTCCTGACCGCCCCACTGATAGGGCTTGCGGGCGTCGCTCTGGTCTCCACCGTGCTATGGGAAGCGAACCTCTGGGGGAGGGCCTTCGTAGGGGACCTTGTAGTGGTTTTGTACCTTCTGACGTTGCCCTCCCTGGCGGTCATCCTGGGCGGAGCTGCCTCGGGGAACCCTGTCTCGGGACTCGGGGCGAGCAGGGAGATGAAGCTCCTGCTCTCGTACGAACTTCCCTTCCTCCTGGCCGTTGTGACGGCTATAATCAAGCTCGAGGGAAGCCTAAGGCTCGCAGATTACGCTGGAACCCTCGTGGTCGGAAGCGTATCCGGGGTTATAG
>DTXA01000039.1 GCA_012962735.1 Candidatus Latescibacterota bacterium | reverse complement strand
GATAGCATGGGTCCTGGGAAAGGACTATCCCGAGCGTTTCTTAGAGAAGGCATGGAAGCTCCTTTTCCAGGCCCATCCCCACGATACGATCGGGGGCTCCGCCACAAACAAGGTATTCCTCGACACGATTCACAGGCTGAACCAATGTGAGGACATCGCCGAGAACGTGCTGAGGGAGAGCTTGAAGCACATCGTCCTGAACATAGACAACACGGACCTCAAGGGGAAGGAGGCAGCTTTGGTGGTCTTCAACAACCTCCCCTTCCCCCGCTCTGAGCTGGTCTCGGTGGTGATGGCCTTCGATCGAAACCCGGACTTCTGGGACGTCAAGGTCGCCGACAGCCAGGGGCGGGATGTCGAACATGCCCTCGAATATGTGGACGAGGAGGATATCCCCCTGTACCATCCATTGGACAGGCTTTTGACCTTCCCGGCGACCAGGGTCAAGATACATTTCTTAGCCAAAGTCCCCCCCTTCGGGTATAGGACCTTCAAGGTAACGCCTTATACCTTCAAGGAACTTGGATACAGCTTCCGTCCTGTGAGGGGCGAGCGCAGGGAATTCCGCTCGCTCGTGACAGGGACAAACACCATGGAAAACGAACATCTTAAGGTAAAGATCAATCCGGATGGGACCCTGGACGTCACGGACAAGGAAAACGGCATCACGTACAGGGGGATGCATTATTTTGAGGATTCGGGGGAGTGCGGGAACGCCTGGATACATGCCGTGCCGACGTTCGACAGGACGATAACTTCCCTGGGAAGTCAGGCCCGCATAGCCAAGGTCTTGGACACTCCCCTGAAGGCATCCTTCAAGGTGGAACTGATCATGCGCCTGCCAGAGCGTTACGACCCTTCCTTGGAACGGCGGGTCGAGCACGAAAGGGAATTCCCCATCACCTCCACAATCACGCTCACGAAGAACTCCCGCAGGGTCGATATCCAGACCATAATAGATAACACCGTCAAAGACCATCGCTTCCGCGTCGTGTTCCCCACCCATCTTAAGGCCGCAGTATCCCACGCGGAGAGCATATTCGACGTCGTGGAACGGCCGATAAAGCTTCCGGAATGCAAGGATTGGGTGGAACCGCAGCCGATGACCTGTCCGCAGGTTTCCTTCGTGGACCTAAGTGACGGGGAGGTTGGGCTTGCCATCATAAACGAGGGGCTTAAGGAATACGAGGTGATGGACACACCCGAGAGGGCTATAGCCTTGACCCTTCTCAGATGCTTCGAGATGAAGG
>DTXA01000038.1 GCA_012962735.1 Candidatus Latescibacterota bacterium | reverse complement strand
CTTCGACATAGACGCCAACGGCATCCTCAACGTCTCGGCCAAGGACAAAGCCACCGGTAAAGAGCAGAGCATCCGGATAGAGGCCTCCAGCGGGCTCACCCAGGAAGAGATCGATAAGATGATGCGGGAGGCCCGGGAGCACGAGGCGGAGGACCGCAGGAGGCGGGAGCTGGTCGAGGTCCGTAGCCGGGCCGACCAGTTGGTCTACGAGACCGAGAAGAACCTTCGGGAGATGGGGGATAAGCTCAGCCCCGACGTCAAGGCTAAGGTCGAGGCGGCTGTGGGCCGGGTCAGGGAGGCGATAAAGGGGACGAACGTAAACGAGATAAAGTCCGCGACCGATGCCCTCACCCAAGCCTGGCATGAGGCGGCTGCCCAGATGTACAGGACCGCCACAGGGACGTCTGAGGCCGGCGGGTCCTCTGGGCCTCAATCGGGTTCCGGAGGAAAGGATGGAGCGGTCGATGCCGATTTTGAGGTCGTGGAGTAGCGGGATGTGAGGGCGGGGGGCGGGAACCGACCTGCCCCCCTTTTTTAAGCTTCAAAAAGTTCTTTGCTTCGCTGCGAACTTTTTGGGGACCCTGCTTGGAATATAGTCTTGACCATCCGGGACGGAAGTTTTATCCTTAGGTGTTATGCCTACCTACGAGTATCAATGCAAAAGGTGCGGATATCGCTTCGAGGTCTTCCAGAGCATAACAGCCGAACCCCTCTCCACCTGCCCCAAATGCGGGGGGCCTGTGAAGCGGCTCATCGGGATCGGAGGGGGGTTTTTGTTTAAAGGGTCCGGGTTCTACATTACTGATTACCGGAGCATGGAGTACAAAAAGGCGGAGAAAGCCGAAAAGGAGGCCTCTTCCGGGGATGGTGGGAAAAAGGGAGATAAAAAAAATAACGCTCGTTCAGCTTGAAAGGGGGAAGTATGCAGCTTTGGGTCCCCTTGGGGCTTTTGTTGGTGATGTGGCTCGGCTGCGGGCAGCCTTCGCCGGACCGGCTTTACAGGGCAGCTCGGAAGGCCCAGATGGAAGGCCGACTGGACAAAGCGGAGCGGAGGTACCGGAAGCTCTTGGAGAGGTACCCTCAGGACGAGTTGGCCGATGACGCGCTTTTGGGCATAGCTTCCCTGGCCAAGGTCCGGGGCGACACCGCTGGGGTCTTCCGGGCTGCCGATGAGCTGTGTCGGAGGTATCCGAACAGCCCCCGCAGGGGGGAAGCGTGGCTTTTGAAGGCTGAAATAGTGGGCCCAGAGATTAGGGAGGTAGTGCTGGACACGGTCTACCGGTTGGCCGTGCGGATGGGCGCATCTCAGGGCTCTCTTGAGGTCGCAGGGGAACTGCTTCGGGCTTTGGTCGAGCGTTTCCCGGAAGGGGCCTTGGCGGACGATGCCCTCTTTATGCTCGGCCAGATCGCCCAGAACCGGGGCAGGCACGAGGAGGCCATAGCGAGGTACCAGGACCTGTTAGAAAAGTATCCGGACAGCGAACATAACTACAAGGCACAGTTTATGATAGGATTTATCTACTCTGAGAACTTACATGATTACTCTATGGCCCGTAAGGCGTTTAAGAAGTTGCTGGAGGAATACCCGGACTGCGATCTGGCTCTATCTGCCCGGTGGATGTTGGAGAACATGGGGAAGCCTTTGGAATCTTTGGACATATTCAAGAAGGAGGTGCAGGGTGATTAAAGTAGAAGACCTGACGAAGTACTACGGCCGAAGTCCCACTCCGGCGATACAGGACGTGACGTTTCGGGTGGAGAAGGGAGAGATATTGGGGTTTCTCGGCCCCAACGGGGCGGGGAAGACTACCACGATGCGGATCATCACGGGGTACTTCCCCCCTTCCAAAGGCACGGCCCGGGTGGCGGGGTTCGACGTTTTGGAGCAACCCATGGAGGTAAAGAAACGGGTCGGGTACCTCCCCGAGCATCCCCCATTGTACAACGATATGACGGTTGAAGGGTTCTTGGGATTTGTGGCGGACATCAAGGGGGTGGACCGGAGCCGGAAGAAGAGCCGGGTGGGGGAGGTGATGGAGCAGTGCGGGCTGGATGAGGTCCGGGACGTCCGCATCGGGAAACTGTCCAAGGGGTACCGCCAGAGGGTAGGGGTGGCGCAGGCGCTGGTGCACGACCCGGAGGTGTTGGTCTTAGACGAACCCACGCTCGGGCTGGACCCCAAACAGGTGGTGGAGGTCCGTAACCTCATCAAGAGCTTGGCCGGGGAACGCACCATAATCCTGAGCACCCACATCTTACCCGAGGTGAGCATGACCTGCGGGAGGGTGGTGATCATAAACAAAGGACGGGTAGTGGCCGAGGATACACCCGAGAACCTCACCGCACGGCTTCGGGGAGCGCAGCGGATCTTCGTGGAGGTGCGTGGACCGGTCGATGAAGTCGAGAGGACCCTGCGTGAGGTGCCGGACGTGAGGGACGTGCAGCGGGAGGGCTCATGGGATGGGACGCACCGGTTCGTGGTGGAGAGCGCCTTAGAGAGGGACGTTCGGGCCCAACTGGCCGCCTCGGTGGTGGAAGAGGGGTTCGAGCTTTTGGAACTGCGTCCTGTGGGGATGAGCTTAGAGGATATCTTTCTGCAGCTTACCACCGAAGAGGAGGAAGTATGAGGGGCTTTGTGGCAGTATTCCGGAAGGAGCTCCACTCGTATCTGATATCCCCCATAGCCTACGTGCTGGCCGCGGTATTCTTGGTGCTGATGGGTTTCCTGTTCCGGAACCTGGTTATGCAGTTCAACGCCTTCTGCCTGACCTACTTTTCCCAGGCGGCCCGGTTCGGCGGGCAGCTTCCCGAACTCAACCTCAACCGTATAGTTGTCGAGAGCTTCTTCGGGCTCTTGGGCTTCATCTCGCTCTTTATGATACCGATGCTCACGATGCGGCTGTATGCGGAGGAGAGGAAGCTCGGGACCTTTGAGCTGCTTACTACCTCCCCGATCTCCAACCTCCAGACCATCCTCGGCAAGTTCCTCGCCTGTTTCGTGCTCTACGCCGGGATCGTGGGGCTGACATTGGTGCTTATGGGGCTTTTGGAAGCGTACGGGGAGCCTGACTGGGGCCCGATCGGGTCTTCCTACCTCGGGGTTCTACTGCTGGGGGCGTCCTTCATTGCCGTGGGGGTCTTCGCATCTTCCCTCACCGAGAACCAAATCGTGGCGGTGGCCATAAGCTTCGGGGCCCTACTGTTGTTCTGGCTTATGGGATGGGCCTCCCAGTTCGCCGGGGCCGGGCTGAGCAAGGTGATGCAGTACCTCTCGATAATAGACCACATGGAGGATTTCTACAAGGGCGTGATAGACACCAAGGACGTGCTCTTCTACTTAAGCTTCACCTTCACAGCACTTTTCCTCGCTGTAGTGGTTCTGGAATCCCGCAAGTGGAGAGGCATACGTTGAAGCATCGTATGGAGCCCCAAGAAGTAGTCGAAGCGGGGAACTTTTCGGGAAAAAGGAGGGGGATATGCGTATAGGCCGGGGGATCAGATACGGCTCCAACGCATTTTTGGTTACGCTGTTCGTGTTGGCTATCGTGGCGATGGTCAACTTCTTGGGCGCCAAGCACCACTTCCGATGGGACTTGACGAAGGGGAAGCTGTACAGCCTCTCTGATCAGACGAGGGAGGTCCTGAAGAACCTCAAGAAGGACGTGAAGGTTCTGGCGTTCTACCGGGAGGGCACAGGTGAAAAGCTGAGGGACCTCCTGAAGGAATACGCGTACCGTTCGGACAAGTTCCACTATGAATTCGTGGACCCGGACAAATACCCCGAAAAGGCCAAGGCGTACGAGATCCGGAGCTACGGGACCATAGTGGTGCAATGCGGGGACAAAGAGGAGAAGATCTTCGAGGAGAACGAGAAGGAGCTGACGAACGCTATTTTGAAGGTCATCCGGGAGGAGAACAAGGCGGTGTACTTCACCGAGGGCCACGGGGAGGGACGGATCGAGGACACGGGTGTGGAGGGATATAGTAACGCCAAAAAGGCCCTCCAGGAGGCTAACTACAACGTGAAGGCCGTCGTGCTGGCCCAGGAGGGGAAGGTCCCGGAGGACTGCGCCGTGCTGGTGGTGGCTGGGCCACAGAAACGATTTTTGCCCAACGAGGTGGATATGGTAAGGGAATATATAGGACAAGGTGGGGATGCCTTCTTTCTCCTGGACCCGGGGACCCAAGTAGGCTTGGAGGATGTGTTGTCACGATGGGGTGTTGAGGTGGGGAAGGACGTGGTGGTGGACGTGAGCGGGGTGGGCCAGTTGTTCGGCATCGGGGGGCCTGGGGTGCCCATAGCCGCCCAGTACGGCAAGCACCCGATAACCGAGAAGCTGAAGGGGAT
>DTXA01000037.1 GCA_012962735.1 Candidatus Latescibacterota bacterium | reverse complement strand
GCTAAACTGCTGATCGACGGGAGACCGGTGAGCTCCACCGCCGTCCGCGAGGCGATCGAGGCGGGGGAGGTCAGGCGGGCAAGGAAACTCCTGGGCTATCCGCCGCTGCTCCGCGGCCCGGTGATCCGGGGGGAGGGGCGGGGGAAGGAGCTCGGCTTCCCCACGGCCAATCTGAAGGTTGATGAGGAATTAGTGACGCCTGAGGAGGGGGTCTTTGCTGCCCAGGTGAAGATCGAAGACCAGCTCAAACAGGGCTTGCTTTACATCGGCCTCCGCCCGACCTTTGACGGAGAGGGGAGGAGCTTCGAGGTCTACATCCTGGACTTCAAGGGAGAGCTCTACGGCAAGGAATTGGAAGTCTATCTACTGAAGAGATTGCGGGGAGACCTGAAGTTCGCCGATCCGGCGGAGCTGCAGCGCCAGATCGAGCAGGACTTGCGTGAGGCTCAGGAGTTCTTCGCGACAAATTTGGGCAGCGAGCTAGAATTGGAAAGGTGTGGTGGTAGAGGATGAGGAAAGCTAAGTGGTGTCTAACGGTGCCACTATTACTGCTCCTGGTTGGAGGACTTCTGGCGTCGGTCGCGGCCGACCCAACTTGCACAGGTGGGAAGAAGACCGACGAGGAGCTCCTGCAGATCGCGACCTATGAACTGGTCCACGAGCTCCGCGCGGCCGCGGCGGAGGTGTTCATAAATAGGCTCCGGGTTAGGTCCGCTGAGGGTGAGCAGATTCCCTTGGACTTCCTGGAGGGTTTGGCAAGGAGCCCCTCCCCGGAGCTCCGGGGGAGGATCACTTCACTGTTATACCGAGATACAAGCGAGCCCTCTCCCGCAACGAGCTGACCATAGATGGACTCCTCCGAGGGATCTACACCGGGGAGACCCATGAACTCCGGCTGGTTCGAGCTCATGCCGCAATGTGGACCCTCTTCATTACAGAAGCCCTGGGACTATCACCCTCGGCACCCTTCGAAAGCTGGCTAGCCTCCTATGAACGACTATTGAGAAGCGGGCCCTGGCCCGACCTGCTCCGCAAGCTGATGGACCTAATGGGAGGGGAAGAGGAGGAGCTCTGGGGCTATCGTTTCGACGGCTCCCTTGAGGTCATCCGCGGGGGTAGGCCCAAAAAATTGTGTAACACATCCACTGCCTCCTCGTCAAGCTCATAACGCAGGGCAAAGAGCTGCCGCAGCTCATAGCTCTTGGCCCGCACCCTCGGCACCGCCCTCCGCCACCGGCGGTCCT
>DTXA01000036.1 GCA_012962735.1 Candidatus Latescibacterota bacterium | reverse complement strand
TCATGTTCTCCCTCTCCCGGGATGTAAGCTCCACCCTGCTTCCGCTCTTCGTGGCCAGCATGGGCATCCACCTCTGGATACCCGTGCGCCAGAGTCTCCTGCTCTCCCTGACCCATCGGAGGTCCACTGGGGCCGTGCTCGGGGATGCGAGCGCGGTGGCTGGGATCGCCGCCCTTGCAGGCTCGGCCTTAGTGTACCTGTCGGTGGGACAGGTAGGGTACAGGGGGGTCTTCTGGGAATCCGTGGCAGCAGCTCTGCTCGGGGCCCTGGTCATGCTGGGCCTCTTCGGGGTGCCAACTGTGAGGCACAGGGAGCGTTTCATAGTGAGGAAGAGGTACTCGCTCTTCTATCTCCTCACGATGTTGGACGGGAGCAGGAGGCAGATATTCATAACCTTCGCTCTCTTCGCATTGGTGAAAGTCCACGGCGCCACGGCTAAGGAGATAGCCGTGCTCATAGCCGTAAGCCAGGCCATAAACATCTTCGCCCAACCCCTCATAGGCCGCTCCACCGACCGGTTCGGGGAAAGGGCGATGCTCCTTGTGGGCACGGCCGTGCCTATATTCGTGTTCACGGGCTACGCCTTCGTCCATTCAAAGCCTGTGCTCTTCGCCCTTTACTGCCTGGACAGCGCATGCCTCGGGACCAACATCGCCCGCACCACCTACCTCGGCAAGATAGCCCCAAGGGAGCACGTGCTCCCATCGCTCTCCTTAGGACTTACCGCCAACCACATCATGGCCGTCCCCCTCCCCTTGGTGGGGGGATACCTCTGGGGGAGGTTCGGATACTCCATTACCTTCTTAGCGGGAGCGTTCATATCCGCCGTCGCTCTCGTGGCGGCCACCTTCGTCCCCACGAAGGGGGAGTTCGAAGTGAAGGAGCTATGAGATTCGGAGGGCATTGATAGAGATATTCTGGGATCACACAGCAGTTGTGGTGATGCACGCATGGGATACCGGCACCCGTGAGCAATACCCCGGATGGCACAGGGCCGTAGAGTACATCCCCCGGGCCGAGAGGATATGTCGGAGGGGGCAATTACTACAAGGGATTCCCAGGTGCCTCAGGGCATTGGAGCTGACAGGTCCCCCTCCACCTCCTCCCGAGCAGGCAGAGCCGGACGAAGTTCTGCTCCGTCTGCGCAGGTTCAGGGAGGAGAACGTGTTCCCGGGGAAGCATAACATGGAGGATGTGAAGCGTGGCTTCCAGAGGATAGACTTCGCCTCCCAGGCGAGGTCGCAGGGGGACGAGGGGATAGCTGAGGACGGGCACCAGCTCTTCGCCCTGTGCAGGCACTACAAGGTGAACCACCTCATCTATGCAAGGTTCGCCATCAACTGGTGCCTGTTGCTCTCCCCCGGGAGGATGGCCGAGATGTCGCGGCACGGCATAATGTGTTCGGCCTTCAGGTAGGCGGTCACCGCCCGCAGGGAGCTGTGCAAGAAGATGGCGCTCTGAAGGGAGGAGGTGTCATGTTCCTGGAGCTCGGAGTCCCGGTCCGGTCGGTCAATAAGGTGCGCCTTTTTGCCGGACGGGATGGCAAAGGTGCCCCTTGCATTTACGCAGTTATGGGACAGCAGGCGGACAACTTCTTCGTGCTCCAAATAGACCCCGAAACAGGCTCCTTCCGCCAGTTCGTCTCGGAGGTCCCGAGTTCCAACTACCCCACGGCCGCGCTTATGAGCCGCACGGGACGCCTGTACATAGGGGCTGCGTACGCGGGCCACCTCCTCTGTTTCGACCCCGACGGGGATGTCCTCGAGGACCTCGGCCCTATCAACCCCGGGGCGGCCATTTTCCCATGCCGCATTGACGAGAGCCCCGACAGGCGTATCTGGATCGGAAGCTACGGGACAGCGGACCTGACAAGTTACGACCCCAAGACACGCAGGTTCACCCGCTATGGCCGCATGGACGATGTGGACATGTACAACTATCCGTTCGTGGACCCGGAAGGGAACATAGTCTGCTTTATACGGACGACCAAACTGCATGTGGTGGTCTTCGATCCGAGGACCAGGGAAAGACGCACTGTGGGGCCGGTGGTGGAAAAGGCGATGGGTAACCTTGAGCTTTACAGGGGAGAGGACGGGGAGCTTTATATAAGGTCCGACCTTAGGAACTTCAGGGTGAGGGGCATGCGGGCGGAGCCCGTGGATGTGCTCCCAAACCCGGAGCCCGAGCCAACACTTCCCTGTGGTACCAAGTTCGGCTTCTCGGACGCCTGGGACCTGATATATAGGAAGCTCAAGCTCTCAAGACCTGACGGAAGGACGCAGGTCTTTTACTTAGACTACGAGGCGAGCGGAAGCGATATCTTCTACCTCTCCATCTTTTCCGCTACGACCCCAAGGAAGGGAGGTTGACCGACCTGGGTAGATGCTCCCTTTCGGCGGGCGAAGCTTACTCCATGGCCAACTTCGAGGGAAAGATGTATATCTTCTCGTATCCCGGGGCGAGGATATCGGAATACGACCCCTCTCGGCCCTATCGTTTCGGCGAAAATCCCCGGGACTTGGGGCGAATAGACGAGATATCCTACAGGCCCCGTTCGGCCCTTTCCGGCCCGCTCGGCCGTATATGGGTCGCTTCCATACCGGACTACGGCCTCTGGGGTGGCCCCCTTTCGTGGTACGATCCCTGGACCGGTGAGAAGAAGGCCTATTATCGAATCTGTGGGGATGCGAGCTGCTATACCCTCGCACATCTGAAGGAACAGGGGCTCATCGCCGTGGGGACGACCATCTTGGGAGGGTCGGGTACGAGGCCCAAGGTGGACCAAGCCGTGCTTTTCCTCTGGGATTACAGGAGGGAAGAGAAGGTCTGGGAGGGCACTCTCGACTGCCCCGTCCACACATTCAACGCCCTCCTCGTGGGCCCAGATGGAAGGCTTTACGGCACGGTCAAGGGAAGTGGGCCTTCTGAACTATTCGCCTTCGACCCGAAGTCCCGGAAGTTCGTGGCCCAAGTCTCCCTTCCCGGGGAACCTTTGGACCTCGGGCTACAGAACGGCCCGGACGGGAAGATCTACGGGTTCACATCCTCCTGTATCTACCGCCTCGATCCAAGCTCACTGTCCCTAAAGGAGGTCATCCAAGAGGAGGGAGCCTTCACCGTGGCCGGTCCTATCCTCGAAAGGCACATTTACTTTGCCACCGGACATCGCCTTAGGGCTGTAGAGGTGTTCTGAACCTATTCGGGTGGCGAATACGCCGTTTTTGATGTCTGGCGTATAACATCGCAGAAGGCTATGTCTGACATCTCCATACTGAACAACTATTTCCACAGGATCGCCGATATAATAACCCAGAGGGCCGATGCGGGGGAGGGAAGCTTTTACTCCTTTGGATTCTGAAGCTCATAGAGGACTACAAGCAGGTGGACGGGAAGCCATTGGGTGAGAAGAACCCCAAATGGCTCCAGGACGACTATGTGAAGTTCCTGCGCTTCGCACAGTGGAAGATAGAGCAGTCCGGAGAAGGTATTGTGGGGATGATAACGAACCACTCCTACCTGGACAATCCCACCTTCCGGGGTATGCGCCAGAGCCTTATGGACACATTTGATGAAATCTACATACTGGACCTTCACGGTAACTCCCTTTCCCCCTTTACCCCGACGCTTCCAAGAAGCACTTATTCAGCGAAGTGGAGGCTGTGGAGGGACGGAGGCCCAACATAAGCCCGGACCTCCTGGCCGCCCTAAAGGATATGTGAGGAAGTGCTGGGCTACATCTATGCCGTGCTCTACGCACCGAGCTATCGGGAGAAGTACGCCGAATTCCTCAGGATAGACTTCCCCCGCATACCCTTCACGAGGGACCCTGAGCTGTTCGGCCGATTGGCCTCCCTCGGAACGAGGCTCGTGGACCTGCACCTCCTCCGCGCAGAGGAACTTAACCCGCCGCCTGCCCGGTTCCAGGGAGAGGGGGACGGAAAGGTGGCGAAGACCAAGGGACAGGGTTTCAGGTACAAGCCCGGTGAGCGGGTTTACATCAACCCAGGTCAGTATTTTGAGCCCGACCTACTGTCGCATAGTCACTACCCTATAGAGGTCCAGGAGGAGATAGACGCACTGTATCCGAGGATGGAGGAAGAGGTCATCGGGAGGGTATAGAAACCTTATCCGATGGACTTGGAGCGATTCCTTAACAGTTCGACCGGAAGGCTGGTAAAGGCAAGCTACGGTAAGACAACCTACTGGGCCTTTGTGCCCAATCTGCTCCCTCCTGAGGTAACATTCGACCACGAGCTTGTCTACACACTTTCAGAAGCAGACCGTGCCTTGGGCGAACTGACAGGATTAGCTCGGACGCTTCTTAATCTGCATCATCTGATGTACGGGAGGTAGTTAACTATGTACGGGCTATGGAGTATGGCCTGGAAAGGACCTGTATGTCTATGCCTTATAGCCGATAAGTACAACGGAGGACCTCAGGACCATCTCTCGGAGGGAGGGTCACAATGTACAGCGGCGGCATATCCGAGAGCCACTACAGGGGATTCACGGACACGGGTCGCGCGAGGATCGAGCTCGTCTGGGACATAGATCCCGAGAGGGCGGGCGAAGCTGCGGCTAGATGGGGAGCTAAGGTAGCCTCCGGCAAGCATGTGCTCTGCGAAAAACCTATAGCCCTCAATATGGAAGATGCTATAGCTATGAGGGATACGGCGTTGCACAGTGGTATTAAGTTTATGATAGGGTTCAATCTGCGTTACAACCCGTCCTTGGCCACACTCAAAGAGGTCCAGATGGAGGGATGGATAGGCGGCGCCGTCTCGGCCTGGACCCGCCAGCATGCCCCCACCTCCTCCGCCCGGTGGCGCAGGATCCAGGAAACTGGCTTCTGTGGGTGCTGGGAAGGCCACGGACGGTCTACGGTAAGGCCCTCTATGTGACCGATGGCTTCGGGCTGGACGATGCGGACTACACGCTTATAGATTGTGAGAGCGGGGTCGGACTTTTGGAGGTCAACAGACATGCGGGTGTGGCTGAGGAGACTGTGGAGGTGCCGGTCCGGAGGGACATACCCTCCAAGCATGAGCATTTCCTCCGCTGTATAGAGGACGACGAACAACCCCTCACGGGCATAGAGGACACTATAGATACCCTCCGTGTCTGTTTAGCGTTCAACCGTTCCGCGGAAAGCGGCCAAGTAGAAGCTGTCTGAAGGGAGGGAAGATGCGAGGGCTTTCCAACATGTTTCTCGTCTTCGGATAAGTTGTCAACAAAGAAAAGTTGTTACTTATGAGCCAAAATTCGGGATACAACCTTCACGAGGCCCCTCCCTTATCCGAACTATACTTACCGCCCGGCCGGTTCCCTCGTCTACGTCCACCGCCACCCCGCAGAGCCAGACGTCCCCCTCCGCCGGTTCGTAACGCATCGGCAACTGGGTCAGGAACCTCCTCAGGGCCACCTCCTTCTTGAACCCGATCACAGAGTCCATAGCTCCCGTCATACCGACATCCGTTATATACGCCGTGCCTTTGGAAAGTACCCTCTCATCCGAGGTTTGCACGTGGGTGTGGGTCCCCACGACCGCGCTCACTTTGCCGTCCAAAAACCAACCCATCGCCACCTTCTCGGACGTGGCCTCTGCATGGAAGTCCACGACCTTCACCGGGACATCCATTTCTTCCAGTATGCAGAGGGCCGTGCGGAAGGGACAGTCCGTGGCCGGCATAAAGGTCCTGCCCTGTAGGTTTATCACTCCCACAGGAACACCCGACCGACTTTGGAAGGTCCCGTATCCTATCCCTCCTACCCCGGGGGGGTAGTTGGCAGGTCTGAGAAGGCGGGATTCGGCCTGGACGTAGGAAATGCCCTCCTTGCGGTCCCAGATGTGGTTGCCCGAGGTGATGACATCCACCCCGCACGAGAACATCTCCTGCGCCACTTTCTCGGTGATCCCCTTGCCGGCGGCGGCGTTCTCCCCGTTGGCGATACAGAAATCAGCTCCGTAACTCTCCTTAATCCCGGGGAGCAAGGCCCTCAGAGCTCTCCTCCCCGGCCTTCCTATCACGTCCCCCACGAACAGTATCCTCAAAGTCCCCCCTACTTCGCATATGCCACAGCCCTCTTCTCCCTTATCACCGTCACCTTGATCTGCCCGGGATACTCCACCTCCCTCTGCACCTTCTCAGCTATGTCCGAGGCGAGCTGTTCGGCCTGGGCGTCGTCCACCTGGTCGCACCGCACCATAACCCTTATCTCCCTTCCCGCCTGTATTGCGTACGCTTTCTCCACGCCTTGGAAGGAATCTGCCAGCTCCTCCAGCTTCTCGAGCCTACGCACGTAACTTTCTAAGGTCTCCCTCCTCGCGCCCGGACGGGCCCCAGAGATGGCGTCCGCCGCGGCGACCAACATCGTGATGACCGACGTGGGCGGCACTCCTTCGTGATGTCCTGCCACGGCGTTCTGCACCACCGGCCCCTCGCCGTAGCGCCTGGCCAGCTCCATCCCTATCTGGGTGTGGGAGCCCTCCATCTCGTGATCCGCTGCCTTGCCTATGTCGTGCAGAAGCCCCGCCCTCTTGGCCATGGCTTCGTCCAACCCGAGCTCCCCAGCCATTATCCCAGCAAGCCAGGCCACTTCCTTGCTGTGCTGGAGGACGTTCTGTCCGAAGCTCGTACGGAACTTCAACCTTCCTAAGTAATACAGAAGCCTCGGTTGCAACCCATGCACCCCCACCTCGTAAGCGGCCTGCTCCCCGGCCTCCTGTATGATCTTATCCATGTCCTGCCTGGTCTTCTTCACCACCTCCTCTATCCTGGCCGGGTGGATACGGCCGTCCGCTATGAGCCGCTCTAAGGCTATCCGGGCTATCTCTCTGCGGAGGCTGTCGAACCCGGAGAGGATGACAGCCTCAGGCGTGTCGTCCACTATCACGTCCACCCCAGTGGCGGTCTCGAAGGCCCTTATGTTGCGCCCCTCCCGGCCTATGATTCTGCCCTTCATGTCGTTCGATGGCAGAGAGATCACGGAGACCGTGGACTCGACCGCCTGCTCGGCCGCGTAACGCTGGATGGCCATGCCGATGATCTCTCGGGCCTCCCGCTCCGCCTCGGCTATGGCCCGGTCCTTGATCTCTTTGGCTTTGTAGGCTGCCTCCTGTTTCGCCCTCTGCTCTAAGTTCGCCATCAACAGAGCCTTCGCCTCTTCGGCCGTCATCCCCGAGATGCGCTCGAGCTGGGAGACCTGTTCACGTATAAGCTCCGAGAGCTGGGCATCCTTCGCCTGCACGACGCGCTCCCGCTCCTTTAGCTCCCCCTCCTTCCGGGAAAGCAGGTCCACCTTGCGGTCCAGCTTGCGCTCCTGGTCTAGGAGCCGGACCTCCAACCGCTCCATCTCGGCCCTCCGATGGGCGGTCTCCCGTTCGAACCTCTCCCGAGCTTTGTGCCATTCATTCTCAGCCTCCAGCTGAGCTTTCTCTCGTATGGTCTCGGCCTCTTTGCGGGCGTCCTCTACGATCTGCTCGGCGAGCGCCCTGGCTCCGGCCACCCGGCTCCCCTGTACTCGGTCGTTCACCATCCATCCCACCACAAAGCCGACGATGGCGGCTATCAACGGGTAAATTGTCCACTCCATATGTCATCGCCTCCCCTCTGGAAGGTTTTTTTCCAAAATACAAAGACCCCCATAATCTCGTGCTGCGCCCTTTGCACGGACGTATCGGGGGTCTCCGGCCTGGGAAATCCCTCTATTCCTGAGCTGTAATACGCCGCAGCCGTTCTATCAACCGACCTGTCCGCTCCTGGACGTAGGAGAGGACATTACGGTGCACCTCCCGCTCCTGGAACAGCTCGTCCACAATATGCATAGCGGCCAGAACTGCCACCTTGGCAGCGGACCGCAGCGGCATATCCGTCGCAACTTCACGCATTTTATCGTCAACGTACCGGGCGACCCAACGGACATATTCCTCGTCCACATCCGCCCGTATCGGGTATTCCACACCGAATATTCGCACTAAGACCGTCCGTCCATGCTTTTCCGACATCCCTTATGGTCCGGGCAAAGGGCTCTTCCCCTCTAATTTGGAGAGCATCTGCTCCAGCCGGGCTTTCAGGCGCTCCTTGCGTTCCTCCATCAACTGCTTAGCCTGTTGGTTCTCCCGACGCAGGCGCTCGTTTTCCTCCCTGAGGGCCCCTAAGGCCCCCTCTATCTCGGAGAGCCTGGCTCGGAGTTCGGCGTTCTCCCTTTCCCGCTGGGCTTTCTCCTCCTTAAGGTCCTCTATGAGCCCAATAGCACGCTCTATTTCCTGTTCCAATGCGTCGAAGGATTCTATGTCCACCTCTACCTCCTCTCTATTCCCCCCTACCCCTGAGCCGGGCCCCGAACCGTTCCCCAAGGACCCGGACGATATTGGAGCAGATCCTGTTCGCCTCCTCGTCCGAGAGCGTGCGATCCGGAGCCCTCAGGGACACCGAGAAAGCGAAGCTTTTATGTCCCTTAGGGATGGGGACACCCAGATATAGGTCGAACAGCCGGACCGACTCCACAAGGGGGTCCGCATTCAGCACGGCATCCCGCACCTCCTCCCAAGGGACCCCTTCCTCGAACACGAAGGCCAGGTCCCGGACCACCTCCGGGTACTTGGCCAGCGGCCGGAACTCCGGCTTCCTTGCCCAGAAGGGCAGGAGGGACGCCAACGTAAGCTCGAAGCCGTAGACGTTCCCCTTCAGCTCGAAGCGCCGGCAGAGAACATCGGAAACCCTGCCGCAGGCTCCCACCGTCCGTCCCTCTAACAGGACCTCTGCGGCCTCTCCCGCCTCGAAGGGAAAGGAGGACGCAGGCCGGAACCGCACCTCGGCTCCGTGTGCCACCTCCTCTATGTATAACTCTAACAGGCCCTTCAAATCGTAGAAGTCCACGGGGCGCTCGTCCTCGAGCCACCTCTTCCTCCTCCGGCCCGCGAGGAGTCCCCCTATGCGAACCTCCTCCCAGTCCAGCTCCGGGAACACCTTTCCTATCTCGAATACCCGCACCTCCTCCGCCCTCTGGCGGAAGTTCCTGCCGACCACCTCCAAGAGACTGGGAAGCAGACTCGTGCGAAGGACCGATACGCCCCTGTGGGGGGCGTTGACCACTTTTACCCCCCCCTCGGCCACCTCGGGGTCCACCATGCTGGGCGTCATCGCCTCGTACAGCCCCAACCCCGTCAGGACCTCACGGGTCCGGGCGACTAAGAGGTGTTCGGGCCTTCGGGACACCTCGAGGGGCACAGAGCCGACCTTGCGCTCTGGGATGTTGTCGTATCCGTAGATGCGGGCCACTTCCTCTATAAGGTCCACCTCCCGGCACACGTCCACCCGGAAGCTCGGCACCCAGACCTCCATCCCCCCATCCCCCTCCCGTACGTCGAAGTGGAGGGAACGGAGTATCCTGGCCATCTCCCCGTCAGGTATATCCACCCCCAAGAGCCTCCGGGCCCGCTCGGGCCGGAGGGATACCGCAATCCTGCGAGGAGGGAGTATGCGTACATCCAAAACGCCGGGGGCCACCTCCCCCCCGGCCACCTCGGAGATCAGCCCTGCGGCCCGGTCCAGGGCCCGCACGGTGGCCTCCATATCCATCCCCCGCTCGAAGCGACGGGAGGCCTCGGTGGACATCCCAAGCCTTTTGGAACCCCTCCGGACGACCACCGGATCGAAATACGCGCTCTCCAAAAGCACGTCGATGGTCTCCTCGGAGACCTCGGAGTTAGCTCCTCCCATCACCCCTGCTATGGCCACGGGTTTTTCCGCATCAGCGATGACCAGGACCTCTTCGTCCAACCCCTGCTCTATACCGTCTAAGGTCTCCAGCACTTCCCCCATGCGGGCCCGGCGCACGACTATCTTGGCTTCGGAGAGCTTGCCGAGGTCGAAAGCATGCAGGGGATGGCCCAGCTCCATAAGGACATAGTTGGTAACGTCCACCACGTTGGAGATCGACCTTAACCCGGTCATGAGGAGCCTCGCCTGCATCCAAAGCGGCGAGGAACCGATCTTCACCCCCCGGACAACCCTGGCGCTGTATCGGGGACAACCATCCGGGTCCTCCACCACCACCTCCGCGGACGCCGGTTCCCCCTTCTCCTCGAGCTCTATATCCGGAAACCGAACCTCCCCCCCCACCAACGCGGCCACCTCCCTGGCCACCCCGAGGACCCCCATACAGTCAGGCCGGTTAGGGGTTAGCTCCAGCTCTAACACTACATCGTCCAGGCCAACCACCTCCGCAAAGGGGAGGCCGGCCCGCACGTCCGGGGGAAGCTCTAAGACGCCCTCGGCCTCGGACGCCAGGCCCAATTCCACTTCGGAGCAGAGCATCCCCTCGGAATATACACCTCTGATTTTAGCCTTGTGAACTTCGGAACCATCGGGCAACCGCACCCCGGGCCCGGCGAAGGGTACCTTAAGCCCCACCCTTATGTTCGGGGCCCCCGAGACAACCTTCACAACCCCATCTCCCACGTCCACCCGGTATATCTTAAGCCGATCGGCCCTCGGATGGGGAAGTTCCTCCACGACCTCTCCGACTACAATCCCCCGAAATTTCTCCCCCCAGTCCTCCAGAGCCGCAACCTCCAGTCCGGCCATCGTGAGCCTTTCGGCCAGCTCAGCCGGGGAAAGATCCAAGTCCACGAACTCCTTGAGCCAGTTGTAAGTGATTCTCATAGATGCCCCTCAGAACTGCTCTAAGAACCTCAGGTCGTTCTCCAAAAAGAGCCTTATATCCGTTATGCCGTACTTAAGCATAGCTAAACGCTCCACCCCCATCCCGAAGGCGAACCCGATGTATTCCTCGGGGTCGTATCCCACGTTTTTGAACACCTCGGGGTCTACCATCCCCGCACCCGATATCTCAATCCATCCCGTGTACTTGCACACCCGACATCCCTTCCCTCCGCAGAACACGCAGGAAAACGAATACTCGGCACTCGGTTCGGTGAAGGGGAAGAAATCCGGCCTGAACCTGACCTTCACATCCGGGCCAAACATCTGCCGGGCGAAAGTCGCTATGACCCCCTTGAGGTCCGCGAAGCTCACATCCCTGTCCACGTATAACCCCTCGACCTGGTGGAATATCGGAGAATGCGTGGCGTCAGGTGTATCGTTTCTGTAGCACCTCCCTGGAGAGAGAACCCGTAGCGGAGGCCTGCGGGATTCCATCACCCGTATCTGCACTGGGGAAGTGTGGGTGCGCAGCAGCCTTCCGCCCTCCACGTAGAAGGTGTCGTGTAGGTCCCTGGCCGGGTGGTCCGGAGGGGTGTTCAGGGCGTCGAAGTTGTGGTACTCGGTCTCTATCTCCGGCCCCTCCACCACCTCAAATCCCATCCCCCGGAAGATGTCCACTATCTCGTCCATGATTTGGGTCAGAGGGTGACGCTTGCCCAAGGGCGGCCTGCGGCCCGGAAGCGTCACATCTAAGGCCTCCTTTCGGGCCTGAGTCCTCCGAAGGACCTCCCTGCACTCCCGAAAGAGCCCTTCCAGCTTCTCCTTCGCCTCCGAACCCGCACGGCCCGCGATGGGACGTTCCTCCGGAGGCAGCTTACCTATCTCCCTCAGCAGAAGCGTCAGGGCCCCTTTTCTGCCTAAGTACCTCACCCTGAGGGCCTCGAGCTCTTCGAGGTCCTCGCAGGTCCCGAGCATCCGTTCTGCCTCTTCCGCTACCTGCCTTATCCTTTCGGCCAGCTCCACATGACCTCCTACGGTATGTCCTAAGCACTCAGGGCAGCTTTGGCTCTCTCCACCACAGCCTCGAACGCCCGGGGGTCCGTGGCCGCGAGGTTGGCGAGCACCTTCCGATCTATCTCCACCCCCGCCTGCTTCAAACCGTCCATAAACCGGCTGTAGGAAAGTCCGTGGAGCCTGGCAGCAGCATTGATCCTCACGATCCAGAGCCTGCGGAAGTCCCTCTTGCGCTGCCTCCTGTCCCGGTAAGCATAGGACCAGGCTTTGAGCAGGGCCTCCTTGGCCCTGCGGTAGTTCCGGCTCCGGTTGCCCCAATATCCTTTGGCCGCCTTCAGAACCTTCTTATGCCTCCTCCGGGCGGCCACATTGCTCTTCACCCTCGGCATATCTCCTCCCTGTTATGCCCTTACATACCTAATATTTGACGTACTCGCCTAGCGTCCACAGGGGAGGCCAAGGCGCTTCGGCGAAGCCTCCTCTTACGCTTTCGCTCCTTTCCCGTCAAAAGGTGTGTGGCGTAGGCGTGGTACCGCCGCACCTTTCCCGTGCTAGTGATCTTGAACCTCTTAGTGAAGCTCTTCCTGGTCTTCATCTTAGGCATTTCCCCTCCAAGGCTCAAGAACCCCAAAGTCATCTGTGGGCCTTCGGGGCTAAGGTAATAGTTATCTGTCCTCCTTCCTGCGCTTCTATTCGGCCCTCGGCCGATCCTACGTCCGCAAGTTCAGCCAGGGCCCGCTCCAACATCCTGTACCCCAGCTCATGGCGTCCGCGCTCCCGGCCCCGGAACCGGACCGTGATGCGCACCTTGTTACCCTGTTGGAGGAAGTTGCGGGCATGGCGCATCTTGAAATGGAAATCGTGATCTTCGGTTATGGGCCTCAGGCGGATCTCCTTGACCACGAAGGTATGTTGTTTCTTCCGGGCCTCCCGCTCCCGCTTGGCCTGCTCATATCTGTACTTCCCGTAGTCCATAATCCGGCAGACCGGCGGATGGGAATTCGGGGACACCTCCACAAGATCGAGGTTGTACTCCTCGGCTAAGCGGAGGGCAGCTCGTATGTCCATGATGCCGACCTGACTGCCGTCCGGGGCAACCACCCGGACTTTGGGGACCCGGATCTGCTCGTTGACTCGCAGTGTTCGCTTTATAGCTCCTCCTCGGTTATAGGGCTTTGAGTTCTACCTCGGCCCGGAGACGCTTGCAGAACTCTTCCGAGCTCATCTGTCCTATGTCCCCTTCGCCTCTCTTGCGCACCGAAACCGTGCCGTCCGCAACCTCCCTCTTCCCCACCACCAGCATATAAGGCACCTTCTGTACCTCAGCCTCCCTGATCTTATACCCCACCCGCTCGTTGCGGTCGTCCACCTCCACCCTGAAATCTTCCCTTAAGAGCCTCTCGGCCACCCGGTGGGCATACGGGATCTGGGCGTCCGCTATGGGGATTACTACCACCTGCACGGGGGCCAGCCAGGCCGGGAAGGCCCCAGCGTAGTGTTCTATCAACCCCCCCACGAACCGCTCCATAGCCCCCAAAACCGTCCTGTGGATCATCACCGCCCTGTGTTCCTCGCCATCCTCCCCTATGTAGGTCACATCGAACCGCTCCGGCTCGTTGAAGTCCACCTGGATGGTGGGTCCCTGCCATCCACGACCTAACGCATCTAATATCTTTATATCTATGGCCGGGCCGTAAAACTTAGCCTCCCCCTCTTGGCGGGAGTACGACCATCCCTTCTGTTCCAGCGCCCTTACCAGGGCCGCCTCCGCCTGTTCCCATACGGCATCGTCGCCTATGTATTTCTCCTTTGCTTCGGGGTCCCGCACGCTCAGTTCTATCTCGTACTCGGTGTATCCGAAGGTGGTAAGCATGAACTCGGCCAGGTCTAGTACTTCCAATATCTCCTCCTCCAACTGATCCGGACGGCAGAAGATATGGGCGTCGTCCTGGGTGAAACCCCGCACCCTGAGCATCCCGTGAAGCACCCCGGAGCGCTCGTACCTGTAAACGGTCCCGAGCTCCGCCCAGCGTATGGGCAAATCACGGTAGCTGCGGGTCTTGGATTTGTACATGAGGATGTGGAAGGGGCAGTTCATGGGCTTGAGGAGGTACGCCTGGTCTTCCACCCTTTGCAGGATTTTGGAGTAAACTATCGGTTTTAACGGCGGCTGCAAATCAGGAAATGTTATTGATTATCGCACTCGTTTTATTGGTTAGTATTGTGGAAATAGTCTATTATTTCAGAGTAATAAATAGAATTTACTTTTTGCCATTCGACAAAACAACAAGTGTAGTTCCGCATAAACCCAGAATAAATGCTTTGGTTGCAATGTCGGTTTTAGGTATCCTAATTCTTGTAATCGGATTTTATCCCGATGCAGTTTCGGAGATGCTTTCCAGGGCTTCCGAAGATTTGTTAAACACGCCGAAATACATTAAAGATGTACTTTCTGTCGGTCAATCATTAATCAATTAAGTTCACAGAAATGGAAATGATTTATCTAATATTTATAATATTCCTCGGCGGTGCAATTGCAACTTTTTTGGCCGGAAAAATCAGTGGTATTTTAAGAGACATAATTTTTCTTGGCACATTGATAGTTCCTGCTGTTTTGTTCTTCACAAAAATCAATATCACACAAACTGTTGACTTCTCTTTGTTGGGAATAAATCTTCAATGGGGAATAACAAACTTTGGCTACATATTTACTTACATCGTTCTCGGACTTGGAGTTCTCGCAGGAATTTATGCCGTGGCTGCAATGAAAGGAAAAGAGAATCTCGGTTTTTTCTACTCAAATTTCATTCTCAGTATTATGGCAATGATGGGAATTCTGTTCAGCCGCGATTTAATTTCATTCTTTATTTTCTGGGAAATTATGACCTGGTCGTCGTACCTGATGGTCGTTTT
>DTXA01000035.1 GCA_012962735.1 Candidatus Latescibacterota bacterium | reverse complement strand
GGACGTCCAGTGGGAGGCCCTGCGCACGATCCCCGGCCTGGAGGAGGGCGAGATAACCCGGCCCGGATACGCCGTGGAATACGACTTCGTTCCTCCCACCCAGCTCAACCCCTGGCTCGAGGCGAAACACTTAGAGGGGCTGTTCCTCGCCGGGCAGATAAACGGCACCTCGGGATACGAGGAGGCGGCAGCCCAGGGCATGATAGCCGGGATAAACGCGGCCTTGAAGGTGCAGGGGGAGCCGCCCTTTGTGCTGAGACGATCTGAGGCCTATATAGGCGTTTTGATAGACGACCTTGTGACAAAGGGGACGAAGGAGCCATACCGCATGTTCACTTCCAGGGTCGAACACAGGCTCCGGCTGAGGCCGGACAATGCGGACATAAGGCTCACTCACTATGGGTATCGCCTGGGTCTCATCCCCGAGGAGCGGTACAGGAGGGTGGAGGAGAAGCGCAGGGCCGTGGAGGATGCCATAGGACGGTTTAAGAGTGTATTCCTCCCGGCGGAGGAGGTCGGACGCATCTTAAGGGCGCCGTCCCCGGAGCCCCTCTCCCTCGCCCAGATCCTGAAGCGCCCGGGGATGTCCTATCGGGACCTGGTGCCGTTCGTGGGGGATGGAGGAGACCCGGAGGTGGCCCGGCAGGTAGAGATCGAGCTGAAGTACGAGGGATACATCCAGAAGCAGGAACGCCAGGTAGCCCATCTGGAGAAAATGGAGTCCCTTTCCATTCCGGAGGATTTCGACTATAACGCCGTATATGGCCTTTCCTCCGAGGCTCGCCAGAAGCTCTCGGAGATGCGGCCCCGTTCGGTGGGACAGGCGGCTCGGGTCTCCGGAATTCGGTTTTCGGACCTCTTCCTCCTGGCCCTCCACTTAAAGCGCCTTCGCGGGGCGAACGTTTCACGTGAAACATACGAACGAGGAACTGGCCCTCATAGTAGAGGGATGTCGTAACCTCGGTTATCACCTTCCACCGGAAGCTCTTTCCCGATTTCGAACGTACACGGACCTGCTCCGCTCCTGGAACCGTCGGATCAACCTCTTCTCCCGGAGGGACGAAGCCCACCTTGTCCTTAGGCACATCCTCCCTTCGCTCGCACCGCTGGCTGTACTGCCGAAGGGTCCCCTTCGGGTGATGGACATCGGCTCCGGGGCGGGGTTTCCCGGCCTGCCCCTCAAGATCGTGCGAGGGGAAATTTCCATCGCCCTGGTGGAGTCGAAGAGGCTGAGGGCTCTGTTCCTGAGGAGGGTGGTGGAAGAGCTTGCCCTGGAAGGGGTACAGGTGATCCAGGGTCGGGCGGAAGTGATCGCCCAAGGTCCCGCCCACCGAGGTGCGTATGACTGGGCTATCGCCAGGGCAGTGGCGGATCTATCCACTCTGCTGAGATATGTTTCCCCCTTCCTGCGGGAGAGAGGCGGGTTGATCGCCTACAAGTCCTTGGAGCGCGCTGAAAGGGAACTTATGGGGTGGGACATAAGATGGGAGGCGTACAGGATATCAGTCCACCCCTCGTCCGTGCCCGTAGCGTTGGTAGTTATAAGGTCATCTGCGCATCGCTAAGATTTCGGCATTCGACGACTCAGTAGGGCGAGTTTGAAACCCGTCCCTTTCCTCCTCAGCGCCCCTTGCGCTGGAGGAACATAGCCTTTCTGAGCTTTCTGAGGGCCTTGGATTGGGCCTTCCTGCGTCGCTCGCTCGGCTTCTCGTAAAACCTGTGGTTCTTGATCTCCTTGATTATCCCCTCCTGTTCGCATTTCCTTCTGAAGCGTTTAATCGCCTGCTCCACATCCTCCCCTTCATGGACGGTCACATGGATCACTGCCTTACCCTCCTTTCTTTGAAGAACTTCAACTTTCATGTCCCTGACGAGGTTACTCCAAAATATACTAATTCTTCGCGCTCGAGACAAGGGAATTTTGTCGAGCTTGTACGCTAATGACTTATATATAGTTAACCAGTGGCGAAGTTCAACGCCCCGAAAATCTGTGGCCGGGGAACGCTGCCCCTTTTTGCCTCCCCCTACCTATCCAGCCCGAGCTCCCCGCGAACGCCTTGTCCTTCGACAGAGCAGTTCCCAAGTATCTTCCCTGGTCATCTATATCCTCGTGCCCCTATATCTTTTCCCATATGGGCGCGGTCCTGTTCCTGCCCTCCGGCCCCAACACCACGGGAGCTATCCCCGAGATCTCACAGAGGTACACCAGGCTCCTCGTGTAGTCTCCGGCCACTCCCAAAACGTGGTTGCAGGGGAAGGCGCTTACGAATTCCTCGAAGGAGCAGGAAAGCCTCGCATGCACGTGGGGCCAGGTTGGGTCGGTCATAGAGTTGAGGCGCTTCCTCTCCTCCGGGGACAGCTCCACTGCCTCCCCCTTGACGATGACCATATAGGGCCTGTCGTCCCAGAGGCCGAGCCTGGCGAATGTCATCTCCCCCGGGGCCGCATCGAACTCCACCGATGCCCCCCCGGCCTTGAAATAGAACTCTAAGGCCGGATGGAAGGTGACCTTAGCGAAGTTCTCCCTAGGGTCGTCGCTTCTTGCAGCATACCAGGAGGCATGGTTCCCGCTGTTGCACCAGTCCCAGAGGTCCAGATCCGGGTGGTAAAGCCTCACATCCATAAAGAGCACCGGAAGGCCTCCCGAGATGTACTTCAACATCTGCATGGTGACAGCGGCATAGGCGTCCGCCTCTGTGGCGCAAACGACAGGCTCCTTGGGGCCGTTCCAGTCGTAAGGATCGTTCATCAGCATCTCGGCCACATCTCCAAGGCAGACGTGCTCTGTCAGTTCCCTCTGGCCCTTAAGCCCGCAGAAGTCGAAGCCTTTCTTCTCATTTACGAGCCCCATAGTGAGATACAGCCTTATCTGCTGCTTGAGGGTCTCGGGGGTGAGCATCTTGCCGTCGTACCTTATCCTCTCTCCGAGCATTTCCTCGAACCACCGGAAGCCCTTCTCGACCTCCCCCTCATCCACCTCCTGCTCCATAACCTTGACCAGCCACAGCTGGTCCACCTGCCGGACCGTGGTGCCGATGTACTTAAGGGTGGGGACCAGGTGGAAGTACCCTGTCTCCATCCCCATGGAGTGGCCTCCGTATAGGCCGTACACCTCGTTTCGCATCGTGGTCAGGGCCTGGGAGGCCCTAAGCCAGTCGACCACCTTCTTCCTGGTTTCGGGGTCGTCTATCTCACCTATGATCCTGTGGGTGCAAATTCCCGCCTGGCGGAGGGCTCCATCCGTGGCCAGTAATCCTACGTTCCCAGGGAACTTGCCGTTGTTGTTGGAAAGACTCAACACGGGCTTGTCCCTCCCCACGCTGTTGAGGAAGGGCCAGGCTAAGAAGGGAAAATCCCAGACGTTGTACAGCATGACCACCTGCTTGACGCCGGCCCGGGCCAGCTCCTCCCCCACCTTCTGGGCTGTGCGCACCGAGGTTATTATCTGGGAGCCCATGATCATCTCAGGGGCAGAGCCATCCCTGTTCTTAAGCTCCTTACTCAGCACTTCCGCCCACTGGCGCACCACTTTTTCGTTCTCGGGGTTGTTGCGGCGCCATACGTGCTCCCGCTCGTCGTTGAGCATGGCAATTCCTATGGGAGTGGAGCGCATAGGAACCTCCTCGGGGAATAATTTGGGCGTTTCACTCTACTCCTCCAACAGCCCAATATATCCCCTTTGCGTCCGGATGTCAACTCCGTTGGCAGCTCATCTCGGGTCAGTACAGGCCATATAGCCAATGTCCCTGACCTGGGAACCAGATGAAGTCTATGATGTTGGAGATCGCGACCCCGGTGAAGTATCCCAAAATCGACCCTAAGAAGAAGGGCTTGGCCTTTCGGTATAGTTGGATACCACCGAGCCTCACCACGATCCACTTGCAGACCCAACCTAAGAAGAGGGAAAAAGCCGACATCTTGATGGGCCAGGCGGTCGCCAAAGTGAGCCCTATGGGGTGGAGGGGCCACCAGGGAAACCGGGCCCTCAGCATGGTCAGTAGGGTCATCAATCCGCCACCTATCCCGAAGAAGGTCAACCTCTTGAAGTCTGTGGAGAAGGGATTACGCATCTTGTTGACCATGTAGTCGTAAGGAAGCCGCCCCCCCGGCGTGAAGATCCATGTGGAGAAGTTGAAGGCGCCGTGTTTGTACCCTAAATATATGGTCCAGGGGATTGAGGTGGCCAAGGCCACGACCACCGCTATCAGCACAGCCCAGGCTATGCGCTTTCGGTGGCCCCGGACCAGACCACTGAGCTTGACGCTGTGTGCGAAGGCCGGCATAAAGGAATTCTTGATCTCGCAGAACCCGGCATACGAAAGTGCCAGGGCCGCCATCCCATGTGGGGAGATGGCGTTAGAGCCCACAATATAGGAGGTGAAAGTCTGGGCAACCATGGGCCCCCTGGCGAACGCAAGGCCCCCCTCGCTTACTATCCTGGTGGTGCCGAGGTATATGATGAACACGGCGGGCAGAAAGATCGCCAGCACCTTCCAGTCCATCCCGGCGGAGCGCAGCCAAGCCACGATGAAGGCCATACCGAAGATTAAACCTATCATAGCCTTACGGTAGGAGAGCATCTCCCCGGAGTCGTCCACGTCCGGGGCGCCTGCGCGAAACACGTCCCTCAAGTGCTTACGGGCCATCCAAAGGCTCCAGAGCACCATGGCCACGAACGCCCCCATGCTCTGCCATCCCAAAGAGGCGTCGTACTCGGAGCAGTAGTGCTCCGCTGGGCCTATGCTGTAACCTATGCGGGCGAAGACGCCCACCTGAAGTAGGATCAAAAGGTGAAAGAACCAGAAGCTAAAGAGGATGTCGAGGTTCATCAGGAAGGCGAAGCCAATTATGGGAGGATACACGTTGACCAAGAAGGAAGGAAAATCCCGGGCGATGCGAATCCGGTACATCTTGTCTATCCCCCATCCTCCTATGGGGATCTGGGGGACGAACGGGGAGAAGTAGTGGATGGCGTTCCACAGCACCAGCCCCAACGGGACCAAGAATCCTATCCAGAAGATTCTGTTGCGCATAAACTTGGGCTTAGGAGATGGGTCGCCCGAGCCCTCCACCATCTCCGCCGGTAGCTCCACTAAGGGGAAGAGAAGCCGCTCGTGCTCGACCCACTGCTTACGGAGTATCACAACCATGCAAAACGCGACGAACATAACCACAGCCATAAGGCTCAGCCACCAGAAAAGCGGCACAGCCCAGGCCCCCCAGGGTATATGTTCCCCGGGAGGAAGCCCATCGAAGAACCACTTTACGGCCCGGCCTCGGGGTGCGATCCACTCGGGTATGTAGGGGAGTATGTACTTCCCCCACTGGTTCTCCGGGGAGGCGAAGAAGAAGGGGGCGGAGATTACCGAAATCAGGTATCCGGTCAGCCCATACGTGGGAAGCGCGGAGCCCACAAGGGCCATCACGAACACTACGATAAGTTCGGAGGGATGAAAGGCCCAGGAGGGACGGAGCAGCTTTATAGCGACGTTGACCACGGCCACGATCAAAAAGAACGGGAAGAGGGCCCCTATAGGCATATAGTCCGAGGCCAAAAGGCTGGAGTGGAGCACGTGGAGGGAGTAAGGAGCGGCTATGTTGACCAGCACCACAAGGGCTATCCCGAACACTACCGCCCGCAGCGTGAACCCCGAAGAGCGTCTTTCGTTTCCTACTTCCTCCTCCT
>DTXA01000034.1 GCA_012962735.1 Candidatus Latescibacterota bacterium | reverse complement strand
TGGTTTCATCTTAGGGGTGCGCATAACCGAGTACGGTCGGATGGTCCAGGAGGGAATATCTTGGTTCGCCGAGATGTTGGCTGATATGGGATGGGGGCCCGAGGAGGTCCGGGTCTCGCAGGCGGATATGGAGGGCTTGTTAACTCCTGTGGCCGATATGTACGAAATCCCGGTGCGGCGGGTCCGGGGGCTGAGGACCTGGTCGAATGTGAAGAGGGAGATAAGGCAGTTCGAGAGATAAGATGAAGGGAGGTGAGTTATGAGCGCACTTTTGGTGGCTGTCCTTGGGTTCGGAGCTTTCGGCCTTGCGTATAGGTTCTACGGGGGTTTTCTGAGCAGGAAGCTCTTAGGAGTGGACCCGGGGAGGAGGACCCCAGCCCACGAACTCAGGGACGGGGTGGACTTCGTGCCCACCAGGAGGGCTGTGCTCTTCGGGCACCACTTCACCTCCATAGCCGGGGTGGGCCCCATAGCCGGACCTGCGATAGCGGTGATATGGGGTTGGGTGCCCGCGTTATTATGGGTCGTCCTCGGGTCCATGTTCGCAGGGGGAGTCCACGACTTAGGGGCTTTGGTAGTTTCAGCCAGACACGATGCCAGGAGCGTGGGCGATGTAGCCCGGGACGTCATCAGCCCGACGGCCCGGACATTGTTCCTTCTGGTGATACTGTTTATGGTGCTGGTGGTCTTAGCAGTGTTCTGCCTGGTGATAGGGCTCCTCTTCACGATGTACCCCGCCTCCGTCCTGCCGATATGGCTTGAGGTGCCTTTGGCGATATGGATAGGCTATATGATATACGAGAGGAGGGGGAGGCTTGAGTTATGGTCTTTGATCGCCCTCGGTATTATGTACTTCACGATATTCCTGGGCACCCTCTTCCCTCTCCATATGCCCCCGCTTTTAGGCTCTGAGCTGACCACCTGGATCGTGGTGCTGATGATCTACTGCTACATCGCCTCAACCCTCCCGGTTCACCGCCTCCTCCAGCCCAGGGATTATATCAACGCCCACGAGCTTTTCGTGGCCATGGTCCTTATGGTCCTTGGGCTCCTGGCCCTCCACCCCAAGGTCGTGGCCTCGGCCTTCAACCTCCATCCGGAAGGAGCCCCTCCCATCCTCCCCTTCCTGTTCGTCATCGTGGCCTGTGGGGCCATATCCGGCTTCCACAGCCTCGTAGCGTCCGGCACCTCCTCCAAACAGTTGGACCGAGAGCAGGACGCTCAAGCCATAGGATACGGCTCCATGCTCGCCGAGGGGACGCTGGCGGTCCTGGTGATATTGGCATGCGTGGCGGGCATAGGCTCCTCCGAGGCATGGAGCCAGCACTATGCGAGCTGGGCGACGGCCAAGGGGCTGGGGGCCAAGCTGAGGGCGTTCGTGGAGGGGGGTGCGAACTTTCTGGGGGCTTTGGGGATACCTCACGAATTCGGGGCAGCACTCTTAGCGGTCGTGGTGGTGAGCTTCGCGGCCACCACCTTAGATACCGCCACGAGGATACAGAGGTACGTGGTCACGGAGTTGGCCACTGCCTATCGGGTCCCCCTCCTCTCCAAGAGGCACCCTGCCACCTTATTGGCGGTGGGCTCCGCTTTGGTTTTGGCGCTGGCCAAGGGAGGGGGGAGGGGAGGGATGGTGCTCTGGCCCCTTTTCGGCACATCCAATCAGCTTTTAGCAGGACTGACGCTGCTCGTGGTCTCGGTATACCTGTTTAGAAAGGCGGAGCCGGTTTGGTATACTTTGCTGCCCATGCTCTTCGTGATGGCGATGACCGGATGGGCGACGGTGCACAAGTTCGGGGACTTCATATCCCAGGGCCAGTTCGGGCTGGCCTTCATCGGGGGAGCGGTGTTGGTATTAGAGGTCGGGATCGTGGTAGAGGCGGTGAGGACCTTCTCCCGGGGGAGGCCGGAGGGGGTAATATAGCCCCTAGAGATATAACTTCGTGGGTAGCGGAAGTTCAAAATCATCAGGGTAACTATGGCCGCCTCTAGGAAGAGAGGAGGTCTGTCCGTGCTCTTCGTGCCGGAGGACGGCAGGCCGATAGTGCGGTTCCGGGTGAGCTGGAGGGGATTCTGGACCCTGGCCGGGTGCGCGGGCGCGTTGGCGCTTTTCGCCTTGGTAGGGGTAAGTGGGTACTGGTGGGCGTTCAGGCAGAGCGCAAAGGTGCGCAGGCTTGAGGAGGAGAACGCCCGGCTCAGCGAGGAAAACCGTAAGGTGGAGGAGCTCGCCGAGGCCTTAGCTCGGGTCCAGGAGTTCCGCATGCGTTTGGTGGCCGCCTTAGGAGGAAGGGAGCTTCAG
>DTXA01000033.1 GCA_012962735.1 Candidatus Latescibacterota bacterium | reverse complement strand
GCTCCCCCACGATCAACCCCCTGTCGTGGTCCTGGATGGCTCCGGCCACGATCTCCGAGGCGCTGGCGCTCCCCCTGTCCACAAGGACCACTAAGGGCACCTTCGGGTCCAGCACGGGCGGGTGTTCTGAGTAGTAATGACGGTTCTGGTCCCCCACCCGGCCTTTGGTGCTTACGATCAGCTTTCCCTCCTCCAAGAACTTGTCCGCTACCTCACAGGCCTCCACCAAGAGCCCTCCAGGGTTTGATCGCAGGTCCAGAATCAGACCCTCAATCCCTTGCGCCATCAGGTCCCTGAGCGCAGCCTCCACCTCGTCCCCGGCTACTTTGGAGAACCTAGCCAACCGGATATAGCCTACATCCCCGATGCGGGTGGCTAAGGGCACGGCCTTGATCTTGATCACAGCACGGGTGATGGTGTAATCTATGGGACTTTCCACCCCCTCCCTCTCTATGGTTATCGTGACCTGCGTGCCGGGCTTTCCCCGGAGGGTGTTAACGATCTCTGCGATGCCCTTGCCCTTGGTGGGTTCCCCGTTGATCCGGACGATCCTGTCCCCGGCCTGAAGGCCGATATCGTAAGCAGGGGTGCCCTCTATGGGGGAGATCACCACCGGCACGTCCCCTATGATGGATATCTGTATACCCAGCCCTCCGAACTCGCCGGTGGTGTCGATCTTGAGCTGGTCCACGCTGGCCTTCTCGCTCAAGAACTGACTGTAGGGGTCCAGGCTCTCTAACATCCCCCGTATGGCCGCGTGTATCGATTCCTCGGGGTCCACCTCCTCCACATAGTCCCGGATGACCGCCTTGTACACCTCCGCGAACAGATTGAAGCCCTTATCCATCCTCGCAAAGGGGTCCTCCTCCGCCCTGGGGGGAGCGAAGTACCACATCCCAGATACGACCAGGGCTGTCAGGGCACCCGCCTTCCAAACTTTGCGTAGAGACATCGTCCTCACCTCCTTTTAGAGGAAAATAAGGCCAAGGCGGAAGCTTTGTCAAGAGGAAAATCGGGGCGCCTGCGAAGGGATTCCTCTTGCTTAGACAGGCCTTTCTTCTTATATTGTACAACATTGAAAAGCGCGTATGGATCGAGGAAACTCTAATCCACTAAGTAAGGAGGGAAGCTTATGTCCAAGAAGTATGTGTATTTCTTTGGGGCGGGAAGGGCTGAGGGCAGTGCCGATATGAAGGAACTTTTGGGCGGCAAAGGCGCAAACCTGGCGGAGATGACCAACCTGGGGGTTCCCGTCCCTCCGGGCTTCACCATAAGCACGGAAGTCTGCACTTACTACTACCGCAACGACCACCGATACCCGGAAGGCTTGGAAGAGCAGGTAGACAAGGCCCTGGCGAAGGTGGAGGAGATCATGGGCCAGAAGTTTGGGGACCCCGAAAACCCCCTTCTGGTATCGGTGCGCTCCGGGGCCAGGGTCTCCATGCCTGGGATGATGGATACGGTGCTGAACTTGGGCCTGAACGATGAGGCTGTACAGGGCCTGATCCGACAGACTGGCAACGAGCGCTTCGCATACGACAGTTATCGCAGGTTCGTGCAGATGTACGGGGATGTAGTTCTGGGCCTCAAGCCCGAAACCAAGGACGAGATAGACCCCTTTGAGGAGGTCCTCGACAGGAAGAAAAAGGAAAAGGGCGTGGAGCTGGACACGGAACTTACAGCCGAGGACCTCAAGGACTTAGTTGTGAGGTTCAAGGAGTTGATAAAGGAGCGGCTGGGCGTCGACCTCCCGGAGGACCCGAGGGAGCAGCTCTGGGGGGCCATAGGAGCGGTGTTCCGCAGCTGGGACAACCCTCGGGCCATCGCCTACCGGGAGCTCAACGACATCCCGGACGACTGGGGAACGGCCGTGAACGTCCAGACCATGGTCTTCGGGAACATGGGCCAGGACAGCGGAACTGGCGTGGCCTTCACCCGGGATCCGGCCACGGGCGAGAAAGCGTTCTACGGGGAGTTCCTGCTCAACGCCCAGGGCGAGGACGTGGTGGCCGG
>DTXA01000032.1 GCA_012962735.1 Candidatus Latescibacterota bacterium | reverse complement strand
TCTGGCTCCTGTTACTGCCTCTAGTGCTGCTGAGCTTTAGGGATTTCCATTACCCGATGGGCTCTCCGTCCTTGTATCGCCTCTGGGGGTTGGCCTGCTTTGCAGCGTCGCTGGCGGGGGTAGCATTGAGAGTCTGGGTATCGGGCACGGTACCGGAGGGGACGTCCGGCCGCAACCGGAGGGGACAGAAAGCGGAGTCCCTCAACACCTCCGGCGCATATTCCCTCCTGCGCCATCCTCTTTATCTGGGCAATTCCTTGATCGCCTTAGGAGTGGCCCTTTTCACTCGCATATGGTACCTGCCCGTCGTCGTGCTTCTGTGTTGCCTGCTCTTCTACGAGCGGATAGCGTTCAGGGAGGAGGAGTTCTTGGAGGAGAAGTTCGGGGATGAGTTCAGAGAGTGGGCGGCGAGGACTCCGGCGCTTTTCCCTAAGTTGCGAGGTTACCGCCCCCCTCCGCTCCCCTTCTCCTGGAGGGCTGCCCTGAGGCGTGAGTTCTACGCTATCTCCGAGGTCGTCGTGGTCTTCTTCCTATTAGACCTCATCGGCCGTTTCTCGGCCAGGGGGGTATGGACACCCGATCCCCTCTGGAGTTCGCTGGGCATCCTGGCGATTGGCTTCTTCATAGTGATCCGAGTCCTGAAGAAGCACACGGCTCTGCTTAAGGGAAGGTGAACCCATGGAAAGGAGGTCGTTATGCCGAAGTACATCAACGTAGGCCTGGTGGGATACCAGTTCATGGGCAAGGCCCATAGCCACGCGTATAAGGATATGGCCTTCTTCTTCCCCGATGCCGAAGCCTATCCCGTGATGAAGGCCATCTGCGGGAGAAACGAGGAGGCTGTGAAGGCAGCGGCACAGCGATTCGGGTGGGAGGGATACGAGACCGACTGGAGGAGGTTGGTCGAGCGGGACGACATAGACCTCGTGGACATCTCCAGTCCGGGGGACACCCACCACGACATAGCCATAGCTGCGGCCGAGGCGGGCAAGCACATATTCTGCGAGAAGCCCTTAGCCAATAGCCTCTGCGAGGCCAGGGAGATGTTGGAGGCCGCACAGGAGGCCGGGGTTAAGCATATGGTGGCCTTCAACTACAGAAGGGTTCCGGCCGTGGCACTCGCCAAGCGGTTGATAGAGGAGGGGAAGATCGGGGAGATCTACCACTGGAGGGCGGTGTACCTTCAGGATTGGATCATAGACCCGGACTTCCCTTTGGTCTGGAGGCTACAGAAGGAAAAGGCCGGGTCAGGCCCCCACGGGGACCTCAACGCCCACATCATAGACCTAGCCCGGTACCTCGTGGGGGAGATATCCGAGGTCGTCGGGGTATGCGAGACCTTCATCAAGGAGAGGCCTCTTGTGGAGGAGGTGGAGGCCGGCCTGGGCGCGAGGGCCGGTGCCAAGAAGGGAGAGGTGACGGTTGAGGATGCGATGCTCTTCTTAGCCCGGTTCGAGAATGGCGCCTTGGGGTCCTTCGAGGCCACCAGATTTGCCGGAGGCTGCAAGAACCACAACCGGTTTGAGATCAACGGTAGTAAGGGTTCCATCGTATTTAACTTGGAAAGGCTCAACGAGCTGGAGTTCTACAGCAGGGAGGACGAACCACACGTACAAGGGTTCAGGACGATACTTGTGACCGACGGAGAGAACCACCCATACATCTCGGCCTGGTGGCCGGCCGGGCACATCATCGGGTGGGAGCATACCTTCGTACACGAGGTATACGATCTGATGAACGCCATAGCCCGGGACGAGATGCCCCATCCGGACTTCGCCGATGGCGTGAAGACCCAGGCGGTTTTAGAGGCGGTGGTGAAGTCGGTGGAGGAGCGGACCTGGGTGAAGACGAGCGAGGTATGAAGGCCGAGGGGGCCGGGGGTTCCCCGGCCCCCTAAGTTATCTGTGGAAGGAGGGCAGATATGCCGAGGGTACTGCTTTTAGTGATAGATCAGCTCCCAGGACACTGGGCCGAGGGGGTGGAGGTGGCCGATGGGATGCCCCCCGTGAACGTATGGGGGTACCACAGGAAGGGGCTCGTCCCCAATTTCTCCTACCTCATGGAGAACGGCATCTTCGCCTTCGCCTGGAACCGAGGCGAGTGCAAGACGCCGCAAGGGATGAAGTATTTGGCCACAGGCCGCTACGACGTGGGACCGGTCTGGAAGTCGAGGAACGGACAGATGTACTA
>DTXA01000031.1 GCA_012962735.1 Candidatus Latescibacterota bacterium | reverse complement strand
GGGCCGAAGCAGGGATCGCGTGGGCACGGGGGGAGTACTTCAAAAGTACAGGGGACCGCGCGACCGGACAGGGCGGACATATCGAGGTCACAGGATTCTACAAGCGTTCCCCAAAGGCCACGCTGTGGGGAACCGTCCAGGCCTCCGAGGGAGAGCAGATGCTTTGGGGCCGTCCGAAAACCCAAGATCGCGACCATTGGGGCCGAATCCTCTCGTTCGGAGCGGACCTGCTCCCTCTTCTCGGTCTCCGAGGGACCCTCCAGACCACATTGGGCGCCGTGGAAGTCAAGGACGAAGACCGCACGGACCCCGTCCGAGAGAATCGTACAGAGATCCAGATCGGCTCGGAGCTGAGCCGGAACACGATGATTCTGCGCTTCGGGGGAACGTACCGGAGCCTGTCCAGGGAATCGGGAACTATACCCCGAACGGACCGCCTTCTGAGCATAGATGTTCTGGCGATCCGTTCCATAGGGGATCGGCTGAACCTCGGGGCCGGCTTCCAATACAGCCAGTGGGACTCTTCCAAAACCCAGATCCGCGAAGGCTTGCCCCAGGTTCTTGTGGAGCTGTTCCCCCATCAGGGTCTCAAACTCTACGCACGCTATGCCCCCCGCCGTGTCCTCCACAGCTTCCGAGCTCTGTACGAAAATCATCCATTCTTGGACCCGGATGTTCTTCCGATCTTCTCCAAAACGGACCCGCACGGGGTCCTCGGTCTCCGGTTCCTCCCAGCGTCCGATTGGATCCTTCAGGTGGAGGGAGAACTAAGTAGAGCCATCGGCATCCCGATCTGGACCGATCCCGATGCCGATGGATTATGGACCCTCGAACGAGATCGCACGGTGCATATCCGGAGCCTCTCCGGGGCACTCGACTACGGGGCCCTCGGTGCCCCTCTCCGTCTCCAGGCCTCTATCACCGCCCACCAGATCGAGTGGTTGGATACCACCACAACGCTCAACGTCCCCTACATGCCCACCATCCAAGGAAGCATCCAGGCCACCGTGCTCCCCATCCCTGGGCTTCGTCTGTCCGTACGAGGCACGTTTGTCGGGCTACGGTACACGACCATCGCCTCCGATGACCAGGTAGAGGGATACGTCGTGCTCGGAGCCGAGGTTTCGAAGCGCCTCAGCGGGCCTATCACGGTCTACGTACGGGGGGAGAACCTCTTAGATCAGACGTATGAAATCTGGAAGGGATACGAGATGCCAGGGGTAGGTGTATACGGGGGGATCGAAGCGAACTGGTGAGATGGGATTCGTAGAAGGTGAAAGAGGAAAGAGGAAAGAGGAAAGAAGGGAAGAAGGGAGGAAGGGAAAGGGATGTTCCACGCTTCACGGTATCCTGTTGGTTGCAATCGGAACACATGTCCTTCAAGATTTCCGTGTCATCATTGACATGGAGCGTCGCACGATATCTCGTGGTCGAGCCATGAGAGCCAAGGGGAGTAGGGAGTAGGGAGTAGGGAGCACTAAAACCACGGAGCACAAGGGGGGGCTC
>DTXA01000030.1 GCA_012962735.1 Candidatus Latescibacterota bacterium | reverse complement strand
CGGCCTGACCCAGAGGGGAGAGGGTGCTGCCTGTATCCACCACCACCAAACCCGTCACGCAGGTGGCCGATGTGGCCGTAAACAGCGCATCAATGAAGCCGAGTTTCCCCCCCTCGCATGCCCCCGGGAGTGAGAGGAGCCCTGTGCCTATTAGGATCAGGACAGCGAATCCCAGTATACTGAGAGTGGTCGGTTCCCTCTTCCTGGAGAATCTCATCAGTCCCTTTTCCAGCGCACATTGGGATCAACCCACTGTACCACCACCTTCCCCGGCGGGTAAAGCGGAGGACCTGCCAGTCCCGGGACTGGAGAGGGACCATGGGGGTTACCAATGGGGTTGGTTTCCGATTCGATGGCCCATCACCTCCAGCGTATCGGTGACAACCACGAAGGCATCGGGGTCCACGCTCCGGATCAGGCGTTTCAGGGGGGCGAGGTCTCGAAAGGTTATTACCGTGTACAGGATTCGTTCTGGGTTTCCGGTAAACCCTCCCTGGCCGTAGAGGACCGTTACCCCCCTGCGGATTCCTTCCAGGATTCCCCTGGAGATCTCCTCCCACCGGGGGGAGATGATGAAGACGGCCTTGCGCTGGCTCAGACCGGTCACCACGAGGTTTACCATGTGGGAGGAGACGTAAAGGTAGATGAGGGTGTAAAGGGCCCTTTCCAAAGAGAAGAAGAAGGCCGCTCCCGCCAACACCACACTGTTGAAGGCCAGGATGGTGGTCCCGAGACGGATGGAGAAGCGCTGCAGGAGGAGGACCGAGAAGATGTCCGTACCCCCGCGGATCCTTGCGAGCGGAGTATGATACCCGATCCGAGACCGTTGATGACCCCCGCCAAGAGGGCCCCCAAGAGCTTGTCCTCAAGGGGGACGGGGACACGGATCCACTGCACCGCTGCGGAGAATATCAACATTCCCGCTACGCTGTAGAGAAAGAAGCGCCTTCCCACAAAACGCCAACTCAGGACGAACAGGGGCAGGTTCAAGAGAAGGAAGAGGAGCCCCAAGGATGGCCCTGGGAGCAGATAGTGGATAGTGAGAGCAAGACCCAGAAAGCCCCCGCTTACGAACTGGTTGGGAATCAGGATGCCGTTGACGGCTACGGCGCAGACCATACTTCCGGTGCAGAGCAGAACGAGATTCCTGCCGATGCGGGGAAGGGAGTCGGTCAAGGATTTACAAGTGCTTGGAATCTTCATTCCAGTCCCT
>DTXA01000029.1 GCA_012962735.1 Candidatus Latescibacterota bacterium | reverse complement strand
CTGACCGCATACCCATCCGACATCGACACCAGATTGTTCCCCCCAATGCGGGGCGCACTGTACCCCGCGTATCCTGCCTGCCCAATCACAATCCCATCTCCGGTGTGCTGAACGATGAGATTGCCCGTGATCTCCGAAAAACAGTCCCGAAATTGCCCCATCGCCCCGGTCTTCTGGTCCACCAGCGTATTCCACCGGATCGCCGGCGACGCCCCATATGAACAGTACATGCCCCACCCGTTCCCCTGTATCAGGTTATCCTTAATCTCCGGCGAACTCGTCTTGCACTCGATCCCCTTGTCCCTGTTGTCTTCTACCACACACCCCCTGATCTCCCCACCCTTCACCAACTCAAATCGAAGCCCGGTACCATTCTCCCGCACCGTACACCCCAACACCTCCCCCCAGCTACTCCCATTGAACAAGATCCCCACGTCCTTACTATGCACCACCTCCACCTGTTCCACCCTCACCGCACACCGATTCGCCTTCACCCCCACCTGCGCATACTCGATCCGCACCACCCGAACCACCGACGACGAATCCGCCGACGGCGCAAACCACACCCCCTTCCAGGAACCCGGCTCCTCTCGTAGTTCGAAGTCTCGTTGTGCAGCCAAGTGGACAGGAGCAAATTGAATCCCGGGGGAGTCCAAGGTCCAAGGTCCAAGGTCCAAGGTCCAAGGGCGAGAAACGGAGTCGGAGGGAGGGGCCCCATCTGCGATGAGTTTTCCTCGGACGATCAGGCCGTGGTAGTCGTCTTCTGTATCCGCCTTGAAGAGCACCCGCACGTCTGGCTGGATGGTTAACGTGGCCCCTTGCTCTACGGTCACATCCCCCACGACCACATAGTCCTTCCCCCGCTCCCACACGGTGTCCTCCCGGATGGAGCCTGAGACGAGGACGCGGTCGCGGGCGTCGGTGGAGGAGGTTGGGCCCATGGAGGGGGAACAGGAGAACAACAGCAGTCCAAGGTCCAACGTCCAAAGTCCAAGGTCAGAAAGACGGAGAGGCATGGGGCAAGTCCAAGGTCCAAGGTCCAAGGTCCAAGGTCCAAGG
>DTXA01000028.1 GCA_012962735.1 Candidatus Latescibacterota bacterium | reverse complement strand
GGTGGCGATGCCTGCGCTCTCCTGTCCCCGGTGCTGGAGGGCGAAAAGGCCAAAAAAAGCGACCCGCGCCGCTTCCTCCCCTGGGGTATACACTCCCACCACACCGCACGCTTCGCGCGGTCGCTCCAAAACTCCCGGGGGCCGAAGGGACTGGGCCACCGTCTTCACAACGCCATTTTAGCACAACCGCGCGAGTTTTTCTCCAATCTGTACTCGTCCAGTAGATTAGTGACACTTTTCCACCTCCTTTCGCTGGCGTTGCCACTGGGTGAGGAATTGGTAGGGGGTGAGGTAGCCGAGGGCCTGATGAGGGCGTACAGTGTTGTAGGTGTGTTCCCAGGCCTTCAGCTCCCGGTTCAGGGGGGCCACCTCCAGGGGGAAGTCGAAGACCTCATAGAACTCCTCGGTATGGGTGCGATGGGCCCGCTCCACGTGGCCGTTAAGCTTGGGGCTTCGGGGTGGAAGCACAAAGAGGACTATCCCCTGCTCCCGGCATGCCTCCTCAAAGGCCGCCTCAAACTCGCTTCCCCCATCGACCTGGATGGCCTTGACAGGGAAGGGGAGACGGGCCTGGAGGGACTCCAGGAAGTGGGTAGCCATCGTGGCGGTGGCCTTACTGTGGACTTCTACCACGTCCCATCGAGACACCACGTCCCGTGCCGTGAAGTGCTTCAGGATAACTCCCGGAAGGGGCCTCACGTCCAGGGTGTCCACCTCCACCAGGTCTCCCGGTTGCTCCACCTGGTACCCCTTGGGCTTGCGTACGGCGTAGGGGCGCTTCCATCGCCTCTTGCGTACCGAGATAGGGGTGCGCAAAGGCTCCCGCAGCACACCCCGGTCCTTAAGGTACCTGAGGATCCGTCCCACCATGGAGGTGGAGATTGGCCATCCCCTCTGCCCCAAAAGCACCACCAGCTTGTCCTTCCCCCAGCGGGGGTACTCCTCCCTTAGTGAGAGCACTGCCTTGACCATTTCAGGAGTCCAGGTGGGCTTTCTCAAATGGTGGGGCCGGTGAGAGCGGTCCTCCAGGCTCCTCAGGTTACGAGGGTCGTACCGGCGCTTCCACCGGTAGAAGGTCTGCCGACTGATGCCGAAGTACCGGCACGTCAGAGATGCATTCCGCCCGTGAGCTCCGTAGTGGTCCATCCACCTCAACCGCTGCCTGGCTTCTCGTGAGAGCCCCTGGACCCTCGCCAGACGTAAGGCTCCAGGAGCTGTCCCATTCACTATCCGCATAGTGACACTATTCTAAGTGTCACCCATCATTATGAACGAGCTCAGGTACAATGGGCAGTTGAGAAAGGACTGCTAG
>DTXA01000027.1 GCA_012962735.1 Candidatus Latescibacterota bacterium | reverse complement strand
TTTTCGTGGGAGACGTAATACGTCCAGGTGTCGGAAAAGTACCGCATCCTTGAGCCCTTTTCCACGATGCCGAAATCGTCTAAGAAAGCGAACTCCACCTCAGAAGGGCCGGGTATGTAATCTTCGACTACAAACCCGACCACGTTCCTTAAGTAGGATATCCTCCCCCCTAAGGCATCGGTGACCGAAAGCAGCACGTATCCTCCCCCCTCCACGAACTCCCTTATCTTGCCCATTTCCGAGACCTTAAGATGGGTGGTCGGGACTATAAGCATCCTCAAGTTACCCCGGACGTCCTCCGCCCGGACCATGGCCACGTTCAGATGGGCCTCCTTCGCCAGCACGAAGGCGTTGAAAAGGGAAGCCCTATGTTCGTAGAGGAAGTCGTAATAGAGCTCCGGGACCAGTATCCCCGCGTCCGGCTCGGCTGGCTGGAACCGGGAGAAGTCTATCCGGTCCACCACCTCGCCGAACTTTTTGAGTTCTAAGGCCGCGGGCTTTTCGGAGTGATCGGGCCGCACGATCCCGAACTCGGCTTCGGAGGGTCCACCGTCGTATGTGCTCCGGAGCCTGTCGGAGGAGAGGTCGTATTCGTGGAAGCACCAGGGGAAGACGCCGACCGCTCCGTTGACCAGGCTCGAATACAACATCACCCTGTAGCACCGGCCCTGTAGTTCCTCTGACATGACGTAGCTGTTGTTACCGCATTCCCCGCTGGCCACCGGCTTGCCCGTTATCTGGGAGAAGCGAATTACGAAGGGTGTCACGTACGTGTCCCTCAGGGAACAGGCACCGTCCACCATTATGTACCCGGCAACGTTGCGGCTATATACGTGCGTGCTCATAAGGTCGTTGGCCTCGGAAAAGCCCACGATATCGAAGCCCGTATCCATGACCACGATGGAATGGTCCGCCCCTATGGTGACGGGGTGGTTCGGGTCGGCCTCCTTGGCGGCACGGTAGAGCCTCTCGGCCCAAAGTGTCGTTACCTCCCTGGCCGTCCTTGAATCCTTGCCACAGTATTGGGCGTACTTCATTGAGCTTCCCCCATAGAGCGCATAGCTTGGCTCGTTGCAGATGTCCCAAGCGAGAATTGCACCTTCATCCTTGTATCTGCCCAGCACCGCCCGTATGTACGCCTCCTGTCGGGAGACTGAGGGCTCCACAAAGGGGTCCTCCTGCTCGTGCTTGAATTTTTCCCTCCCTTCCTCCTCCAGCTTAACTATCCCGCTTCCCTGGGCGTAGAACCACCTCTCGCCTTGCACGAGGTCCCCGAGGCCGAAGTTGGGGACCACATAAAGCTCGTATTTTCGGGCGAATTTGAGGATCGTAGAGAAAATTTTCTCCTTGTGAAACTTGGCTGACTGGATCCTGATGGCCACGATCCCCAACTCCTTCAGATGTCGGAAGTCCCTGTCCACTATCTCCTCGCAGCTTTCGTCCTCCCAGAGCTCGGGGATGTGGCCGAACTCTGCACTCTGATAATTTATTCCTAGGATGAACTTAGGGCGGCCATCGATCCGGAAGTACTGGGCGGACATTTTCCCTCCTTTGGGGACCCCAACATTAATCTGAAGGTTCTATTTGGTACATACTGTCCATCGGATATTCCAGGGGGAATATCATCTCCCCCACGTCCGGCTGTTTGATGGGATGGCCGCTATATCCGTCGTATTCCATATGCACGCCGAGGGTCTCGTACCGGTCCGTCTTGGAATTGTAAGTATTCGGTCGGAAGTTGTTTGACAGATCATATCACCCTTGCTCAGAAGAGCCTCACCTTCGTCCCGGTCTTAGCGGACTCGTATATCGCCGTGAGGACCTTCTGGTCCATAAGGCCATCGTAGGCATCCGGCGAGACCTTCCTCCCGTCCAGCACGGCGTCCGCGAAGGCCTCGAGCTGGCGTTGGTAGGGGTCCGAGTCTGGCGTACCTGGAGTCCTGTATTCCCCCCTGCGGGCGTCGAAGACCTTTACATCGCTTCCGCGGCGGTAATAGGGGAAAAATATCCGGGCGACCACGCTTCCCCCTTGGCCGTGCACGAACAGCCCTTCAAACCAGTCCATTTTTACGGTGCATATCAGCTGCATAGTCCCCCTTGCGCCGTCCTCGAACTCCAATATGCTCGTGGAGACCATGTCCTCTCCCTTACGGGCCACCTCGGAGGTCACCCCTACTATCTCCCCGCCGAAGAACCTGAGCGTGTCCACGAGGTGGACCCCATGCACCAGAAGCATGTTCAGGTGGGGGTCCTGGACATCTGCATATGGCCTTTTTTGGCGGGGGCTTCCGACGAGCCCCAAGCTCAGGCTCCGGACGTACCTGCTGTGGAAGACGGTGTCGCAGTACCATCCACTTACGGATAGCCTCTCCCCCATCCCCTGGGATACGAACTTCTGGGCGAACTGTAGGCCCGGGTCGTACCGCTTCATACAGCCGAGCTGCAACTGTTTGCCGGTCTCCCGGCTGACCCTGAGTATCTCCTCGCACTCCTCGACCGTGATGGCCAAGGGCTTTTCGCAGAGCACATGCCTGCCCGAGCGCATGGCCTCTACGGAGTTCTCCATGTGGAAGGCGTGATGGGTGGCGATCAGGACAGCTTCTACATCCGACTTCTCCAACATCTCCCCGTAGTCGTCGTATACTTGGGGGACTTGGTACATCTCGGCGGCCGTCTCGGCCAGCTCCCTCGCCACGTCGCAGACTGCGACCAGTTCCACGTTTTCGGCCTTTTTGAGAGCAGGCATGTGGGCAATCTGGGCTATGCCGCCGCATCCCAAAAGCCCGATCTTGAGCTTCCGGCCCATATTCCCTTTATAAATAAGCCCCAAAAAGTCCTTCGCTTCGCTCGGATACTTTTTGGGGACCCCTTTAGAATATTGGTGCCGAAGGCGGGACTCGAACCCGCACGCCCCGAAGGGCACTGCCCCCTCAAGACAGCGCG
>DTXA01000026.1 GCA_012962735.1 Candidatus Latescibacterota bacterium | reverse complement strand
TCCGAATCCTCTGAACCCCGAAAGATATGTTGTGATAAATGCTGGGGTCACATGGAAGGGGGTAGAGGTCGTCCATAGGCTCGGGCAGCAGCTCCCGGATTACGTGGTCTTCAAAGCAGAACCGGTCAGAAAAGGGCTGAAGGATTACCTCGCGGCGGGGTTCTTCGACGGGAATTGGCAGCTTCCGAAATAACCATAAACCTAAGGTTGGTACGGCTGGACAGGGAATCCGTGAAATATCTGGCCGAAGAGAGAACTGGCACAGGGGCTGTGGACTTAAGTAGAAGGGCTTCTGTGCCGGTTTTTTAGGTGAAGGGGGAAAGGAGATGGTTTATACATTGGTCATTTTGGCCGTGCTTACTGGCTACGGAGAAGAGGGGAAGATGCCCGTCGCCCTCGTAGGGGACAGGGCGATAACCTCAGAGGAGCTTCGGGAAGCTATTTCCAAGCTCCCCAGACAGCTACAACTTCCCGGGGGAGAGATGGGGAAGTGGAGGAAATGCTTGGACATATTGATAAATAAGGAACTTATCTTGATGGAGGCGTATGACAGGGGCCTGGACAGAGATGGGAAGGTGTTAGAAGCCCTCGAGGAGGCCAAAAGGGAACTCATGCTGAGGGAGCTTTACAACCGGCGGGTTTTGGCCGAGGTGGAGGTGACGGACGAAGAGGCGAAGGAGTTCTTCGAGGAAAAAAGGTTCGACGAGAGCGTGAGAATAAGCCAGATCTCCGTGGACACGGAACGGGAAGCGATGGAGATATCGAAAGAGCTCGAGGCAGGAAGGAGCTTCGAAGAGCTCGCCAGGGGAAGGCCGGAAAGCGGGGATATGGGATGGGTCTTCAGAGGGGACCTTCCTCCTAATTTAGAAGAGGTAGTCTTTTCTACAGAGGTGGGCCGGGTATCCGGACCGGTTAAGATGGGAAACGAGTATATTATCATCAAGGTTACGGACAGGAGGAAGGTGAAATTCGAGGACATCAAAGATGACATAAAGGAACACCTGCGGCCTGCGAAGGAGAAGAAACTTAAGGGGAAAGATAGGAAGATATTGAGGAGGGAGTATCATATAGGATTCGAAGAAGGAGCCTTAAACCTCCTGATGGGGAAACGGAAAGAGGACTTGGATAAACTCTCCGATTCGGAGAAGAAGAAGGTCCTCATCAGCTCCGACGTGGGCGATATCACCTTAGAGGACTATCTCGAGGCCCTCGAGGATACTCCTTTCTGGGAGAGGCCTGCCCCCGACGACACTTCCTCCCTAAGGGGGTTCCTGGAATACATTTTGCTTTCTAGGATCGTCCTACCCTACGATGCGCGTAAGGCCGGACTTGACACTTGCTCCACGGTAGTTCGGGAACTGGAGAAAAGGAAACGCGAACTTATGGCGGAAAGGCTGAGGGAGCTTGAGGTGGTAGATAAGATAAAGATAGATCCCGAGGAGGTTGAAGCTTACTTTAAAGCACACAGGAGAAATTTCGTGGAGCCTCCGAGGGCCG
>DTXA01000025.1 GCA_012962735.1 Candidatus Latescibacterota bacterium | reverse complement strand
GTAAAACGGCTTAACCGGCTAGCCTTTCCCACGGGTAAGGTGTCGCTTTTGAGTACCATAGGGGACCTCCTGGAGGAGTACCGGCGTACCATCCCCAGGCACGCGTGTCATCACGAGGGCGGGCCGCCTGTCCCCAAGGAGGCGCCGCCTCGGGAATGTGCGTTTGCCCATCTCGATTTTGAGGAACAGAAGGTGCTGGTGAACCGGATGATCGAGCGAGAGTTGGTGGTGGAGGACACGTACGCCCAGATGATCCAGGTGGAGTACAAGGAGGAGATTGACCAGGCCAAGGCAATGGTTCTCTATCCGATTTTCCACGACGAGGCGATGAAAAAACGGATCAACGTCACGGACGAGATGGTGGAGGAGGAGTACCGGAAGTCCGGGGAGCAATATATGACCCCGGCGCAGGCCGAGATCAGCTACATCCTGATCAAGGGAGGGGAGAGTCAGGAGGACCGGAAGCGGGCTCTGAGGAAGGCCAAGGAGGTCCATAGGAAGCTCAAGCCCCCGTTCTATACCTTCAGAAAATCGTTGGATTTCGCCGATGCTGCCAGGACCTACTCGGAGGATAAAAAGACCGCCCCGAACGGAGGTCGCTTCGAAGGGGATGTGTTCGAGTGCAGGAATACGCTGGAATATATCACGATGCACGGGTTTCACAGGGAGATCTTTGAACTAAAGCCCGGGGAGATCAGCGACGTCTTTGAGTACAACGGCGATTACTATATCGTCCAGATGCGGGATCTGACGGAGAGGCAGCCGAAGCCTCTGCCCGACGTGGCGGGGTTCATCGGGGAGGAGCTTACCCAGCGGGAGCACAAAGAGGTGATGGAGACGTGGGAGAAGGAGCTTTTAGATTCGGTCGGCCTGACTTTCTACGATGAGGCCATTACTTCCCTGTTAGATGAGGAGAGAGAGGGGGGGAAGGTAGTAGCAGAGGGAGGCAGTCCCCCAAGTGTGCCTGCGGCTTCCGGTCGGAGGGGAGGCCATTCCCATTGAGGGATGGGTGCGGATCGGGCAGTCCCGGCGGAGAACTGCAAGTTAAAAGTTAAAAGTTAAAAGTGGGGGGGAAAGGGACTTTTACCTTTTACCTTTTACC
>DTXA01000024.1 GCA_012962735.1 Candidatus Latescibacterota bacterium | reverse complement strand
CCTCTCCCTCTCCCTCTCCCCGCTCCGCATCCCCTCGAGACATTCACGGGTGTAGTCCTGGAGGATGAGGAGGGCGACCTTGTTGAGGGCGTTCCGCGCGGCGGCGATCTGGACGATCACCTCGGGGCATTCCCGCTCCTCGAGCATCCTCTGGATCCCGCGGACCTGACCCTCGATCCGCCGTAGTCGGTCTTTAGCCTCCTTCAATTCCTCCTTGGAGAGCCTCATCATCTCCACCTACTCGGGCTCGGACCTAGCTCCCTTGAGGACCTCGGCGAGAAACTGCTGCTCAGGGAGCGTTCCGATGAAGTTGGTCGTCTCGTTGACCACCATATGGGGGACGGCCGTGATGCCGTATCTTGTGGACAGGTCATTGAAGTCAGTCGCCATGACCATATCCGCGGTGATGCGGTCGCTGGCCATGGCAAACTTATGGGCCGTGCGCACCGCTCGGGGACAATAGGGGCAGGCCGGGGTGACGAAGACCTGGATGTGGACATCGCTGTCTAGCTCCTGCAGCTCCTCGAGCACGTCCCGGGGCAGGTCGACCTCACCGCGGGAGACGTCGATCACGTCCTCTACCAGTGAGCTGAATTCATATCCTGTAGGCATTCCGTAGAACCTGATCCCGAAGTCTCGGTCCACACGGGCCACGACGATCGCCGGGGCCTTATCGATCGCGAACCGCTTTACCGAGTCTTCGTCCTGGGGGAAGCTGTGGCGACGGACGGTGATCCGCGGGTCGAGCCCCTCGAGCTCCTCCAGGATCTGCTGCGTGACCTCTGAGGCCTCATCCCCGTCCCGGAAGAAGTGGAGGACGACCTCCGCCTTCAGCTTCTCCTGAAACTCCCGCGCTAGATACTCTCGATCTTCCGCTGACAATAAGCCCACTGCTACCTCCTCAATATACCCCGCAGGGGTATGCCAAATTATACCTCGGGACTGCGGAGGGGTCAAGGATCATTCCGGCCCGCTCTGCGATCCTACCCCCGCGTTGGATTTGGGTGGACAAAGACTTCAGATGCCATGTTGGAGGGCGGCTACCCCCGGGCTCAACTGGAGCGGGCTCTCAAGACCTTGGCCTTGGGGCTCCCCTCCCCTTCTCCTCCCCGGAGGCCTTGGAGGGGGAGAGGAGGTAGCCGGTGTGTTACACATTTTAGGTCAAGTCCCAAATCTTACCGCCGTGATGCCCTAGAGAACCGGCCTATCGCTTATGGTGAAACTTCAGGGAAATCCTGCCCTGCTCAGCTCTTTCTCGATTAAGGCTCCTCACGTCCCCGCCCCAGCTTCGCCAGGAGCCGCTCCTGCCATCCCCGCAGGCGGGCGCGGAAGAGGTAGCCCAGGGCGAGGAGGAGGGCCGCGGCGACGGCAATGACGATCACTACCTCCCACTCGCGGGAGGCGAGCTTGCTCCCGAAGATCACCGAGATGATCAACGCCGGAAGCCTCCCAACTGTCGAGATGAGGAAGAAGAGGAGGAAGGGGATGGCGGAAGCTCCCGGAGAGGGCGGCAGCTTCCACCACTCCCCCCATTTTGATCCATTTTTTCGTCAGTACCCCTGCGCCGGGTCCGCCTTCCCACCTACACTCATTCCACGTT
>DTXA01000023.1 GCA_012962735.1 Candidatus Latescibacterota bacterium | reverse complement strand
GTTCATAAAACGAAGGTTGAAATAAGGGGTGGGGTAGGGGTTCACCAGGATGTAGTAATCCTTCTTGCCCATTTTATAGCCTCCCTTACTCTGGGCTATCCCAGGATGTGGGCATGCGCTCCTTTGAGGTCATGTCTCCATGCACCGCCGGTGTCCAGGACCAGACGAACTTTTAACTGTTCCATAATTGTGCCTCCTCACATGGCTTCCTGCAGGGGCAACCTCACGGGCATGCCGGTCTCGGCCGACCTGTAGGCCGCTATCACGAACTCCAGGTCGGCCCTGGCCTCTTTCGGACCTGTTATCGGCTCCCTGTCCTGGAGGATACATTCCACGAAGTGGCGACATTCAACTTCGAAACCGCTCACCTCAGGAAGATCCACCTTCACAGGTTCCTCACCCAGCTCGGGCAACTTAGAGGACCTGATATACAATCCTCCATCCTTGCCCAATTTCTCCCAAAGGCTTCCGTCCGTGCCGTAGACTGTAAAATACGCGTGGGGTCCAGGGGTGGAGACCCCCCAGCTTGTGATCAGGTTTCCTATCGTCCCGTTCCTGAACCTGACCACTGTCACCGAGGTATCCTCACCCTCCATCTCCTTAAGCACGAAGCGCCCCATCTGGGAGAACACGAGCTTAACATCCCCTCCCAGGGAAAGGAGGGCGTCCACGGCATGTATTCCCGAATCTATGAGGTTCCCACCTCCCATCCTCTCCCTGCTCAACCTCCAACCGCCCACCTTGAAGAGCCCGAGCTGGTTCACCTGTATGAGAAAGATCTTGCCTAAAAGACCCCGTTTTATGAACTCCCTTGCCTTTACGATGCTGGGAGCGAACCTCTGCCACTCTGCCACCATGAGTTTTATTCCCACCCTCCTCGCCGCCTTTATGATCTCGTCAGCCTCCTTCAAATTGCGTGCGATGGGCTTTTCGATCATGATATTCTTCCCCACTTCCGCTGCCCTCAGAGCTACATCCCTATGCATATCATGCGGGAGAGCGATATCTACTGCATCCACCTCGGGGGACTCTAAGGCTTCCTCGATGGTCCCGAAAGCCCTCTTCACCTCAAGCTCGGCTTCGGCACGCTTTACCTTCTCCTTGTCGATGTCGCAGATGTATAGGTCTACATCCCCCATCTTGCTGTAGCTTTTTGCGTGGAGGTATCCTATGCCAAGACCCATGACGCAGATTCCCAACTTCTTCTTTGCCATAGTTATATTTCCTCCTCCTGCCGTTAAATCTTGTCCTTAACCTTATTTAAGCGGAAAGCATCTTCTGGGCAGCCTCCTTCGCCAGAAGGGCTATGGTATCCCTGTCCCGGGTCTTCCTCGAACG
>DTXA01000022.1 GCA_012962735.1 Candidatus Latescibacterota bacterium | reverse complement strand
TATTTTTAGAATCCAGACAAGGTCGAAAGTCCACCATCAAAAAGGAGGTACAGTGCCATGAGGGGAAAAGTTATGATGTTGGGAGCATTGGTGGTCTTAGGGTTGTGGGGATGCGCGAAACCACCCACCCAGGAGCTGGAGGCGGCTAAGGCGGCTGTTCAGGCGGCCAGGGACGCCGAGGCACAAGTCTACGCTCCTGAAGAGATCGAGGCCGCAGAAAAAGCCCTATCCGATGCAGAGACCAAGGTACAGGCGAAGAAGTACGACGAAGCCCGGACCTTAGCCGTAAAGGCCAAGGAACTGGCGGATCAAGCCAAGGAATTGGCCGCCAAGAACAAGGAGAAAACTCGTATAGATGCAGAGGCCGCCCTGAACACAGCTGCGAAAGCCATCTTCGAAGTCCGGGAGGCCTTGGACACCGCCGTGGGCACCCTCTCTAAGGTGGGAAAGGTTCTTCCGGGCGGGAAGGCTGAGGCGTTCCGGGGCGAGGTGGATTCCCTCAAGTCCTTGGTAGACGGGATGGACAAGGACTTAGAAGCTGCCAGGCTGGCTTTCAACCAGGGAGCTTACAAGGACGCCTTAAACAGCGCCAGGGGTGTAGCGGACAGGGCTGGGGCGTTGAAGGACGATCTGCTGGCCCTCAAGGACCGCATTGTCAAGGCCCGTCCCCTCCCTTGGTACGAACGTCTGAAGCGGAAGAGGTTAGAGGAGTTAAGGAAGCAAAGGGGGTCTTGACATCCCCTCCTGTCAGGCCCAGCTACGGCCAAAGGCCGTAGCTGTTGGCTTTTTAGGGACACAGGGGGTCATATGAACATCCATCGTCGGTTCTTCCTCATAGCCCTTCTCATCTCTGTGGTCCCGGTCGTAGTGGTCAACGTTATCGGGTACATAAGTGCCCGGTCCTCCTTAGAGCGTCGTGTGACCGAGAGATTCGAGATGCTTTTGAGCCTCAAGCAATTTCATTTAGCACGCTGGTTTCGAGATGTGTATCGCTATGGGGAAGAACAACGCCTGCGCACCGTAGCTGTGAAGGGCATCCCGGAGTTCCTAAAGGTGCTCCGCACCGGCAGGGAGACCCCCGAAAGCAGACGGTTGGCCGCTGTGGTGCGCAACTCCGCAGAGAAGAGGGCTCTGGAGGACTATATGTTGGTCGCCGTGGACGGCACAGTGGTCTGCACCGCGGCCGGTGGTCCGGAGCGAGGCCTCAACTTGCTCACCGGGCTCTACCAAGACACCCCCGCCGCCCGATGTCTGCGCAGGGCCCTCCAGACCGGGGAGGTGACCTTCGAGGACTTCTCCCCCTATCCCTTGGCAGCTGGGGCCCTCTCGGCATTTGTGGCCGTCCCGGTGGAGGACAAAGGAAAGCGCATAGGGGCTGTCCTGCTGCGCCTTTCCTGGGACGAAGTCCGGGACGTCCTCCGACATGCCAATTGGAGGGTGGGCAAGACCGTGGCGGCCTATCTTATCTCGGGAGAGCTCGTACTGAGGGAGGACGGTGTCGCCAAGGCCTCCAGGAGGGAATGGACCTCCATGCTGCGCCGGTTCCCCGCCGGCCGCACTATCCGCCAGGGGGATAAGTTCCTCGTCTACGCCCCCATAGGTACCCCCTGGGGTTCACCTATCTTGGTCTTAGAGGGGAAACGGGCTGAACTCCTCACGTTCCTACGCCCCCTGAGGCTACTCCTTTTGGGCATCACCCTGATCGTGGCCGGTGTGGCTTCCGGCGTCTCCCGATGGCTGAGCCGTAAGTTCTCCGAGCCCATAATCCACCTCAGGGACATCTCCAACAGGATCGCCCAGGGAGAATTGGGCTTCCATATCGAACGGCCATCTGAAGACGAGCTCGGAGAGCTGGCGGAGGCCATGGACAGGACCGTCTCCAACCTTCGGGAGATCGTAGCACAGATACAGGAGGCCAGCCAGGCCATACATACCGCTTCCACCGAGATCCTCTCCGCCTCCGAACAACAGGCGGCCGGAGCCGGACAGCAGGCTGCCTCTATCGGCGAGGTAACCGCCACCGTAGAGGAATTGGGGATGGCCGCCCAGCAGATAGCTGAGAGCGGCAAGGTGGTGGCCGACCTCTCCGACGAGGTATATCGAGCGGTGGACCAGGGTCAGAAGGTCGTAGAGGAGGGAGTGGGGGGGATGCAGCAGCTCAGGGAGGAGGTGGAGATCAACGTCCGCCAGGTTATGGAGCTCGGGGAACGGTCCGAGCGCATCGGCGAGGTATTAGAGATAATTGGCGAGATAGCCGTGGAGACCAAGATGCTCGCCCTCAACGCCGCTATAGAGGCCGGCCGTGCAGGTGAGCACGGCAAGGGCTTCGCCGTGGTAGCCCAGGAGGTCCGTCGCCTCGCCGAGGGCGTGATGCGTTCCACCGAAGAGGTGCGGGCCATCGTGGAGGAGGTCCGGGATAAGGTGGGCAGGGTGGTGGTCTCCTCAGAGGGGATGGCCCGGAGCGTGGGGGAACAGGAGGCCAAGGTGCGCCGCATCGGGGAGGTCTTCGAGGGCCTCCAGGGTGTGGTGGAGGGCTTGGCCGACTCCGCGAAGCAAATAGCCCTCTCCACCGAGGAACAACGCAGGGGTGTGGAAGAGGTGGTCAAGGGGATGACCGAGGTGCACAGGGTGAGCGATCAAAGCGCTGCGGCCGCACGACAGGTGGCCGAATCCGTGCAGCGGTTGAACCAACTGGCGCAGTCCTTAGAGGACGTGGTAAGGCGGTTCCAGGTGCAAACATAGGGGGCCCCAGATGGCGAGGGTTGGCACGATCCCCCGGCAGAGGATGCCGGAGCAGGACCCGGAAGTCCGCATCCACAACTTCGACGAAGTCCCCCTCGGGTACACCCCGGAGCTTGCCCGGAGGGAGGCAGAAAGGTGCCTGCAGTGCAAGGTCCCCCAATGTATGAAGGGATGCCCCGTGGAGGTGGACATCCCCGGCTTCATCCGCCTCGTCCGGGAGGGGGATTTCCTGGGTGCCGCACGTAAGATAAAAGAAACCAACAACCTCCCTGCCATCTGCGGCCGGGTGTGCCCCCAGGAGACCCAGTGCGAGCAACTCTGCGTGGTAGGAAAGCGATATGAGCCCGTGGCCGTAGGCCGCCTGGAGCGGTTTGCCGCGGACTACGAGCGGGAACACGGGGCCGTGGATGCCCCTCCCCTGCCCCCGCCCACAGGGAAAAAGGTGGCGGTGGTGGGTTCCGGCCCATCGGGGCTCACAGCCGCGGCCGACCTGGCCAAGATGGGACATAAGGTGGTGATCTTCGAGGGCCTGCACGTGCCCGGAGGCGTGCTGGTCTACGGCATCCCGGAGTTCCGTCTGCCTAAGCGCATCGTCAAGGCCGAGGTGGACTTCGTCCGAAGTCTGGGCGTGGAGATCCGCACCGACTGGGTCATCGGGAAGATCCGCACCGTGGACGAACTCCTCGGGGAGTACGATGCGGTGTACGTAGCCACAGGCGCGGGCGCCCCCACCTTTATGGGCATCCCTGGCGAGAACCTCAACGGGGTGTACTCTGCCAACGAGTACCTCACCCGAGTGAACCTGATGCGGGCGTATCAGTTCCCCGAAGCCGATACTCCGGTGCGCCGGGGGAGGAAGGTTGCCGTGATAGGAGGAGGGAACGTGGCCATGGATGCGGCCAGAACAGCCCGGAGGCTCGGCGCTGAGGTAATCGTTATTTACCGCCGCTCCCGGGCGGAGATGCCCGCCCGCCTCGAGGAGGTCCACCACGCTGAGGAGGAGGGGGTGCGCTTCCAGTTCTTGACAAATCCGGTCCAGTACCTCGGAAACGAGGAGGGGTGGGTGGTGGCCGCCGAGTGCATAAGAATGGAGTTAGGGGAGCCGGATGCATCGGGCCGGCGCCGTCCGGTCCCGATTCCGGGCTCGGAGTTCGCCTTGGAGGTGGACCAGGTGATCGTGGCCATCGGAACTCACGCCAACCCCTTGGTGCCTTCCACCACCAAAAGCCTGAAGCTCAACAAATGGGGGTACATCGTGGCCGACCCCGAGACTGGGACCACCAGTAAGGAGGGGGTGTTCGCAGGTGGGGACATCGTTACCGGAGCGGCCACGGTTATAGAGGCCATGGGGGCCGGCAAAAAGGCGGCCAGAGCCATAGATGCGTACTTAAGGAGGCTACGGTAGACTTCCGGGAATACCTCCGGCCGGAGGTGGTCTCACGCCTGGGCCGGATGGACTTAGTGGCTAAACTCGTAGTAGAGGGGTTTCTCACAGGTCTGCACAGAAGCCCTTACCATGGGTTTTCGGTGGAGTTCGCCGAGTACCGCCCCTACCTCCCGGGGGATCCCCTGAGGAACGTGGACTGGAAGGTATACGGGAAAACCGACAGGCTGTACGTGAAGGAGTACGAGGAGGAGACCAACCTTAAAGCATATCTACTGTTAGACCAAAGCGGCTCTATGGGCTTCGCTTCCGGGGAGGTCTCCAAGCTGGAGTACTCCGAATACTTGACCGCCGCCCTATGCTACCTGCTTTTGCGCCAGAAGGATGCAGTAGGGTTGGCTGTATTTGACAGAGAGATACGGACCTACCTCCCCCCACGTTCTGTTTCCTCCTACCTCTACGAACTCCTGCGCCACCTGCCCCCCTCCCCCTCCGGCATGGATACCCGGGTGGGCCCGGCTCTACACGCCCTGGCCGAGCGCATCAGCCGGAGGGGGTTGGCAATAGTG
>DTXA01000021.1 GCA_012962735.1 Candidatus Latescibacterota bacterium | reverse complement strand
CTGGGATTGGCTGGAGCCCACCCCGGGGGAGAGCACGAAGCACATCTTCGAGCCGGGCCAGATCATAGGTTTGACCTTCCTGGTGGTCGACAGGGACTCGGACGAGGACGCTGTTGCAGTGGCCTGGCACTATGCCGACCCCTGGAAGGACGCCGACACCTTCACGGCCTTCTACGTGATGTCCGAGGAAGAGAGCCGTGCGGAGATAGAGGCGGTGTCCGTTGAGCCGAGCACCTGGGGTGCCATAAAGGCTGCGTTTAAGTGAGATAACGTTAGGCTGATTCAGAGGGGAGTGGTCATCGGGGATCACTCCCCTCATACTTATGTGTCAAAGGAGCTGCTCTTATGAGAAAGTTGGGCATGTGGTTAGTTCCTTTGCTCTTGGGGGGATGCGCCTATAGGCTTCTCTTCGGTCCTTTGACGCCCCTGCCGGAGACAGCCCAAGCTCCCTGGACGAAGGTGTTGGACGACGGTACGGTGCTGTATTCCAAAGACAGGCTTGAGGTGGGCCTAAGGCCGATGACCGACGATGAGCTGAACAGGCAGTTCCCGATAGCTTCGAAGGGGGGTGTCTTTTCCACCAATCCATACACTTACGGGGACTGGAAACCCTTTGGAGAGGACAAACCTCCGTCCCGCTTTACCGTCTTCCTTTTGAGTGTGAAGAACTACGCCTATCCGAAGATCAAAATAGACCCCCTGGAGATAACGATTGTGGCCAAGAACGGGCGGAGATATCGCTCCTTAAGTATGCAGGAGCTTAAGGAATATTATCTGAGATATGCAGTTGGATACAGAGGGGATGCTTACGCCCGATATGAGGCCAGGAAGGATATCCTAAAGCGCACGCTGTTTTCCGATGAGCCGATCTTCAGCGGCCAGGAGCGGAAGGGATACGTGGTTTTCCCAAGGCTGCATGAAGATGTGTGGGAGATAACGGTTAAAATACAGGATATCGTACTCAGGTTCGACGCATTGGGGAGGCCCATAGAGAAGATAGATCTGGCTTTCAACTTTAAACGCGAGGTTTTGAAGAGGCAGTGAACACAGGGGGAAAGCTGATGACCTACTTAGTCATTCTATGTATTATGGCTTTTTTCACCTCGGTCCAGGCCGAGGTGAAAAGGCTCGTGATCGGCAACGTGGAGAACCCCTGGAGGGAATGGGGCGGTTTCGAGAACGTGGACGACGCTACCAAACCCGGCTGGATTCAACCCCAGATGACCAGCAGGGATGTGAACATATTGAACAAGTTGTACCAAGAAGGCAGACTTTGGGGTGGGAAGGATCCAGCCTACTATAAACCGGGAGATGGACGGATATGGTCGCCTAACGCCCCTTATCAGCAGAACAAGGAGAGCCTGCCCAAACTGGCGGACGGCGTGAAGGACACCTTAGTCTTCGACTACTTCAACAGGCGGGCGAGCAACAAGGGTGTCACGATATACATAGACCTCGGAGCCCCATATCCGGTCGAGGAGATAAAGTTCTATCCGCTTTACGGCGACCTCGATCCGACCGGGGAGCATTCCGACCTTTATATGAAGGGATACGAGGTCTATGCTAACGACGGCAGTCCTGAGACCCAGGACGAATACGGAAGGCCAGTATATCATCTCATAGCCGCCGAGCCCACGAATACGGACGTGGTTGTGACGATCAATGTCTTCCCTCCCGAATATATAAGGTACATAAAACTGAGGTGCACTTCTCCCTTGCCCTTCGAGCTTGACCAGATAGAGGTGAGGGGACAGGGTTACCTGCGCCAGGCCGTTTTCACTTCGGAGATCATAGACCTCGGGGACATAGCCAACTTTGGGAGGATCTTATGGGCTGGGATAGAGGAGCCCGGGTCCAGCCTTAAGGTATATACGAGGAATGGCAGAGATAAGACGGTCCTTAAGTACTACATGATAAATGATATAGGGGAATTAGAGGAGCTAAAGGAGGAGACAGACGAGGAGAACAGGAAGAAATGGCTCGCACTTCCGGACGATGCTAAGGGACCGGTCGTGGACGATACCGAAAATTGGACCCCCTGGTCCGCGCCTTACGATTCCTCCGGTCAGATAGTATTTTCCGAAGGCCCCCGCAGGTATCTGCAGCTTATGGTGGTGATGGAAAGCGACATAACTACCAATAGGTCGTCGGTCGATTCTATCGTGATAGAGTACTCCCAGCCCGTCTTAGCCCGCAGGCTGTTGGGACGGATATCCCCCAGGAAAGGGGTGCCGCTGGGGGATTCCGTAGCCTTCGAGTATAAAGTGACGCCGAAGATAGATGAAGACAAAGGGGATGTAGGGTTCGATGTGCTCCATATCAGGACCCCTACCGAAGCTCGGGTGACAGAGGTAAAGCTCGGTGGGGTGCCCCTTTCGAAGGGAGATTACAGGGTCGAGGCGCAGGAGAATCTGTTGAAGATATATCTAAATAAGAGGGTAAACTCGGACGCTGATTCCTTAGAGGTAAACTTTAAGTGCGTCCCCCTGGTCTTCGGCACGGTTTTCGAGGGTATGGCCTTCGCCAGTTGGACCGAGCTTTTAGGTCAGCGTATAGAGGTGGAGGATATAGAGGACCTATCCGTTCAGGCATCGGTGGATTTCCTCGGTCGGGTATTGGGCCATGTGAGGGCATCTCCAAGCGTTTTCACCCCTAATGGCGATAGAATCAACGATCTTACGGTGATTTCGTTTGTGATCTTCCAGATGATAGGTGAGGCCCCGCTTAGGGTGGACGTGTACGACCTTTCGGGATGCCTGGTCAGCCATGTCCTCCCGAGAGGGCCAGCCAAAGTAGGCTTTTACGAGGTGCCGTGGGATGGCACCGATGAAGACGGTAAGCTCGTGCCGCCGGGGGTTTATATCTACCGGGTGGTACTGGAAGGGGATAAGAGGTGGTATACCGGCTCGGGTGCGGTCACGGTCGCCTACTGAGGAGGCTGAAGATGTACGTTTACTTAGGGATATTGGTCCTATGGGCCCTTCCGAAGGTGGCCTCGGGCATTGAGAGGTACGTCATCGGAACTGAGGAACAGTGGAAGCAGTGGTCCTATCCGAGCGGAGGAGTCGTGGAGATAGCGCCCGACGGTTGGGTCAAGGTCGGGCACGTCAGGAAGGACATCAATGCATGTCTCGATGCGCATACCTTTAGTTACAAGTGGCTCGGCAGGAAGATCAAGGGAGGGGTCAAGGCAGGGTCCAACAGGGGTGACGGTGGAAAGATAATAGATGGGGATACGACCACATATTGGGCTCCCGACCCGGAGGACGATCTAGAGAATTGGTGGGTAGATATCGACCTCGGAAGGCTCGTTACGGCCAAGAAGATAAGGCTGATATTCGCAGATGGAAAGACCCCGTTCCCGGAGTTCAGGATATATGTCTCCAAACACCTTCCGAAATACGCCAAGCTCCAGAAGATCTTAGAATACGACCTCGTGGCCAAGACCGTCAAGCCCAACACGGAACGGATATTTGAACACAACTTCGATTCCGAAAAGGATCGCCATGGTAACCCTTTGATGGGTAGGTACATACATAATGTGAGGATCATATTTGACAAAAAAGTAGAGGACCCGGGACTAGCCGAGGTCGAGGTCATTACGCCCGGGGAGAACATAGCCCTGAAGACCCTCGAGAGGGGGGGAAGGGTCAAGTACGGTGGCAGGATGACCAAGGTGGAGCAGATATTCGACGGCCTTATATGGACAGGTTCAACTGTAACGCTGGCGGGAGCCGACTGGCTGGAACAGAGGGTGTGGTGTAATTGGGACCTCGGGGCGACGTTTTGGGTGGATGCTATGAGGTTCACTTCGGAGGGGCCGTACATCGGGTGGCGTTCCGATCTGGAGGGGTTCAGGATATACGTGTCCGACGGGACCGAGGCCCCTATGTCTCCTGCGGAAGCATGGGAAGTGGACGGGAGGGATGTGGTGTGGGAGAGGATAGCGGATGTGGACAACAAAGTTTCCCCCCCGAGGCTGAATTTCGACATCAAGTTCCCGAAGCCCAAGAGGATACGCTATATATTCTTCCACCATTATTACGGCACCGGCTACTGGGCCACGAGGGCATCTGCCGGTGGATACATCTGGGAGTTTCAAATATTTGGGGAGGGATTCATCCCGGGCGTCACCCTGACATCCCCGCTTATAGATCTCGGTACGATGAACAACATAACCTCTATCTCCTGGGACGCCGATACACCTCCGGGAACCAAGCTCGAAATCAGGACGAGGACAGGAGAGAGGGTCAAGGAGATAACTCGCTATTTCGACAAAGCCGGGAACGAAATGACCAAAGAGCAGTACGAAATGCTCCCGAAGTTCCGTCAGGGACCGATAAAGAAGGAAAAAATCCCTGTCGAGACATACTGGAGCAAGTGGAGCCCCGTATATGAAAGGCCGGGAGCGAGGTTCGCATCGCCTTCGCCTAGTAGATACCTACTTATAGAAGTGAAACTTTTATCCGAAAGGCCGGATGTGGCCCCATCTCTGAATTCCATAACCCTCTTTTACTCCAAAGCTGCGGGCAGCGGACTCTTCGCCAAGGTAAACCCGAGGGTCGCAGCACCGGGCAGGCCGGAGAGGTTCCACGTCGTCGTCAGAAAGCGAATGTACGAAGGGGAAGCCATATCTTGGTACGATAGATGGGGAAGGAAGGTAACGGAGGAGTATTGGAGAAACTTGTCCTTGAGGAACAGGGGCCCGGTGGTCGAGGAGAGGGTGCATTGGTACAACAAGGACGGCAACGAGATAACCAAAGAGGAATGGGAGGAGCTGAAGCCCGGCCAGAGGGGCAAGGTGGAACAGTCCCAGGACGAGATAACGGGGTTTAACCAGGTTCTGATCAAGACGCCCTCCAAGGCCGAAGATGTTCGGCTGCAGATAGGGGGGAATTCGGTGCCGCCCGAAGAGTTCGGCGTTGAGACGAGAGGAGATTCCCTCATCTTGAACTTGCCCAGGCTGGTGTTCACCCCGGAGGACTCGGTGGAGGTGGAATTCAGTTGTATCCCATTTTTCAACAGCACATTATTTGAGGT
>DTXA01000020.1 GCA_012962735.1 Candidatus Latescibacterota bacterium | reverse complement strand
TTCTCGGAAGCGGCCCGGCCCCACTCGCTCCCAGGTCCGTACTCCTTGAGGATATCGGCATATAGCTTCCGGGCCTCCTCCATACCTCCCATCCGCTCGAAGACCCCAGCTGCCTCGTACTTGGCCGTAACGGCCCAGAGCCTCTGTTCCGGGTAGAGATAAGGTATCCGCAGGTACGCCAGGGCGGCCTCCTCGTACTCCCCCAAGGAGGCGTGCGCCTTAGCTATGTGAAACCAAAGCTCCGCCTGGGTATCCCGGTCCGCCCGGGGCAGGAGGGTTTTGAAGTGGGCTATGGCATACCTATACCGGCCCAGTTTCATCAGGTAGATCCCCCGCTTAACCCTGGTCCTCTCCAAGAGGGGGCTCTTCGGGAACTCCCGTTCCAACTCCTCGAGAGCTGCCAATGCGGCCTCGTACCTTCCCAGCCGTTCGTAGGAGAGCGCCAGGTTGAAGCGGACCTCCTGTCCTGAAGCCCCCTCGGAGAGGGCCTTCTTGTAGGCGTCCACCGCAAGGGCGTACTGACCGGTGAGGTAGTACAGGGTCCCTAAGTGCATATAGGCCGCCTTGCGGAAGGGGCTTTCCGGGTAGGCCTTGAGGAACTTCAAGAAGGATTCTATGGCCTTGTCGGTCTCCTTGGCCTTGAAATAGGAAAGGGCTATATCGTACCGGGCTTGCCCCCCGTACTCCCGGTCCTTCATCGCCTTCTTCAGATGCTCCCGGGCCTTCTTGTACTCCCCTCTCCCCAAGGCAGCCTCCCCCAAGGCCAGCTCGAACCTGGCCTCCCATTCTCTCCCCTTCCCGAACCGCTTGCGGAACTCCCGGATCTGTCTACGGGCTCCCTTCTCCCTGCTGAGGGCGATCAGGCAGAGGACCTGCCGGCCATACACCTCGGGCTCGGCCCTCCCGAGCTTTGCGAGCCTGCTGTATGCCTCCAGCGCCTCCCTGTACCGGCCCAGGTCGTAGAGAAGGCCAGCTCGGAGGGAGAGGACCTCGGGGGAATCCCCCCCCTTCAGCACCTCGGCGGCCTCCTCCCTCCGGCCCAGTTCCATCAGGAGCCTGCCGTAGGCGACTCGGACCGAATCCCCGACCTGGGGGTATCGGGAGAGCAACTCCGCGTACCACCGGGCCGCCTCCAGCTTCAGAGACGCCCGCTCGCAGGACGATGCCAGGGCCTCCAAGCGCTCCGGGGTCTTCCGGGTCCCCACGAGCTTCCGGTACAGGGGGATGGCCTTTTCAGGTTGCCCCAGGGAGATGTATAGTCCGGCTAAGCGCTCCGAGAGCTTCTCCCTTTCTACGCCGGATAGGCCCTCCAAGGCCCTCTCCCAGTGCGCTGCCGCGAGGTCCTCCCGCCCTCTCCGGAGGGCAGTATCCCCCAAAAGTGCATAGGCCCGAGCAAAGAGGGGACTTAGGGAATACTCCCGCACGAGCCTGGAGAGCGCGGAATCCGCATATGAGAGGAGACCCCTCTCCAACGCCAGTTCGCCGGCCAGGAACAGGGCCTCGTCAGCGTAAGGGCTTTCGGGATACTGGGTCCAGAGGCGCCGGAACCAAGAGAGGGCCCTGGAGGCCTCGGAACTATCGAAGGAGGCCAATCCCCTGTAGGCTTCCGCGATCCGGAACAAGACGGCGTCCGTGCTGTCTCCGGAGGGATAGCGCTTCAGCAATTCTCCGTACTTAGAGAGCATAGCATCCCAGCGCTCAGGGCCCTCCGGGATCCGGGAGAGCTCCTCCCCGGCGAGGAAAAGGGATGCCTCGTAGGCGTAAGGATTTTCGGGATATAGGGAGTTCAGCCTCCGGTAGGCGGCAGAGGCCTCATCCTTCCGGCCTGACAGGAGGGCGCTCTTGGCCAAGAGGTACAGGAGGGTGTCCGACGCCGCGGTGTCGCCTTCGACCTTCCGGGAGAGAAGGGAGAAGGCTTCTTCAGGCCTGCCGAGGGCTATGTACACCTCGGCCAGGGCCCCCCGGCCGCCCTCGGCCAGGGCCTCGAGGGCCTTCCCCAGGTCGGGGGACCTCCTCCTCAGGAGGGCCTCCCTCCATTTGGCCTCCTCCGCCCGGGAGTCCAGGGGAAAACGCGTGCGGAAGCGCTGGTACTCCCGAAGGGCCCTTGGGTCCCCCATCTCCTCTAAGCACCTGGCCATGCCCCACTGGGCCGAGGCGGCCGAGTCCTCCCAGGCCGTGCCTTGGTATATCCTTAGGGCCTCCTCGTACCAGCCCACGGAGCAGTACAGCTCGGCTAAGGCGAGGGCCAGGTCCTCCCCCGGGGTCCTCTCCAAGCACCTCCGATAGTACCCTATGGCCTCGAAGGGCCTCCCTCCCTGCCGGTAGAAGTCCCCCAGACCCCTCCACACGCGGGCGAGCGAGGGGGACATGGGGAAGCTCCCCTCGAGCTTCTCGGCCGTCAGCCGCGCCTCCCCCTCCCTCCCCAATTCCAAAAGTGCAAGAGCCCGCTCGGCCAACACTTCGTCCGCGAGGGAATGTCCTGGGAAGGCGGTCAGGAAGGTGTCGCAGGTAGCAAGGGCGCGGGAAACCCTATCGGCCCTGCGAAGGGCCCTTGCGGCCTCTAAGAGGGCCAGGGGCCTAAGGCTGTCCGGCAGGGGTGAGCTCAGGGCGAGGGCGGACCATCTGGCCGATCGGTCCGCATCCCCCTCTTCTAAGGCGTGTTCGGCCATTTCAAAGGCCAAAAGTGCGGTAGCTTCCTCTTTAGGGAAGTCCTCCTCCAACCTCTTCAGAG
>DTXA01000019.1 GCA_012962735.1 Candidatus Latescibacterota bacterium | reverse complement strand
CTTACGAAATCCGCCTCGGAACTTACTACGGCCATACGGCATCTGTCCAGGCCGCCTTGGCCGTATCCCCCGGCGGCCGGACCTTCACGAAGGTCCGCCTCTCAGGGGACGAACATTGGGACACCGTGGAGGCGGAACACTACGGCCCGAGGGATGGGGAACACCCGGAAAAGCGGGTGAACCTGAACGAGATGCTCGAGGTGCGCTGGAGGGTGGCTATGCTGGACGGGGACGAGCTCGAGATCGCACCTGTGGACCGGAAGTTCGCGGAAGGGACCTTGGCCAGCTTAGCGTACGTGCGCCTGATACCCGTCGACGAGGTCCAGCACAGCACGGAGATGTCCCGTCCGGACACGAAGAGGTTGGTGGCGGTCTTCGACGGCACTTTCTACGGGAACTTCCCGAAGGACGAAGAGGAGATATGGGGATACTTCGAGCCCATGAGGGGAAGCGACTTCTCCCTCGTCTTCTGGGCCACGTGCAGGTTGGACGCATGCTACTACCTCTCCGAGGTTGGAAGGCCCCTGACGCCCCTTCCGGAGGAGATGCTGAACCGGAGGACATACATATTGAAGGACTTCCAGAGGTGGGTGGAGCGGGAGGTGGATCCCCTCGAAGTTGCGGTCGATGCGGCCCACGAACTCGGCCTGGAGATATACGGAAGCATGAGGCTCATGGGTGTAGAAATTCCTCCCTTCCACCAGTTCCACGGTGCTCCCACGTTCATGACGGAACATCCGGAGTTTTGGGCCGTGGACGCTTCCGGCCGCAGGGTCCCCCATTTGAGCCTCGCCTTCCCAGAGGTGCGGGACCTCATAGTCAGGCTCTTCCGGGAGCAGGCCCAAAGGTACGGGATAGATGGGGTGCACGTACTCTTCAACAGGTCCTTCCCGTTCGTTCTCTTCGAGGAGCCCTTCGTGCGGGACTTCGCGGAAAGGTACGGGGAGGACCCGAGGAACTTGGACCCCTCGGATCCGAGGCTCTGGGTGCAGAGGGCAGAATATACCACGGCCCTGCTGAGGGAGTTGAGGGCCATGTCGGACGATGTGGGAAGGAGGCTCGGGACCGCAGTACATGCTATGAACAGCCTCAGGAACAACCTATACTTCGGGCTGGACATAGTGCGATGGGCGAAAGAAGGGCTGATAGACCATCTGGTCCT
>DTXA01000018.1 GCA_012962735.1 Candidatus Latescibacterota bacterium | reverse complement strand
CCTGAGCCAGGATCAAACTCTCCATCTGGGAGTTATCCAGGCTGAAATGCACTTCCGAACGGGTCCTGTGCACGTTATTCTGTTTTCAAAGAGCCTCATACAGTCGAGAAAGAATATACAAAAATTGATCCGTTTTGTCAAGAGGTTTAACCCCAACTTTTGGCTTCTGGCAGAGAAATATGCACGGGCTCAGGTATGGTCAATCCGCACCCTAAAAATATACATAAGGTAAGCCCCTTTGTCAATGATTTCTCTCCATTGTATGTCTAAGCCATTAAGAGGCTTTTAGGGACATATAAATTCCTCTTGTCCCTTGAGGTAGTTTTGGGTATTTTATGTGTGTCTCCAAAGAACGATCGTCCACTTTAAGACGACTTTCTTTCAGGCTAATATAGGCTAACGGCCCCCTTACTGAAACGATTTCAATCCAAGGAGCGGCTATGTCGGGGAAGTGCCAAGCTGGCCTCATAGGCCTTGCCGTGATGGGGCAGAACCTCGTTTTGAACATGGAGCGCAAAGGCTTCTCCGTGGCGGTATACAACCGTACCGCATCTCGCACAGAGGAGTTCATGCACAAGCGTGCGGAGGGCAGGTCCATAGAGGCGGCCTATTCCCTAAGAGAATTCGTGGACCTGTTGGAGCGGCCCCGTAGGGTCCTCCTTATGGTCCAGGCCGGGCCGGCCGTGGACCAAGTGCTCGGCCAACTGGTACCGCTTCTGGAGCCAGGGGATGTCGTCGCAGATGGAGGGAATTCTTTCTTCCGGGATACAGAACGCAGGGCGAGGAAGCTGGAGGAAAAGGACCTGCGCTTCTTAGGCGTCGGCATATCGGGGGGGGAAGAAGGGGCCCTCTGGGGCCCGAGCATAATGCCGGGCGGTTCCCGGGAGGCGTATGAGGTTATGGAGCCTATCTTTCGGGCGATAGCCGCCAGGGCCAAGGACGGCGCACCCTGTGTAACTTACATCGGCCCCGGGGGAGCTGGACACTACGTGAAGATGGTGCACAACGGTATAGAATACGGGGACATGCAGCTTATAGCAGAGGCGTACGACCTCCTGCGAAGGGCTCTCGGCATGGGGGCCGAGGAACTGCACGAAGTGTTCTCTGAGTGGAACAGAGGGGAGCTTTCGTCCTTCCTCATGGGGATCACGGCCGACATCTTCCTTAAAAAGGACGGAGAGACCGGTCTTCCCCTCGTGGACCTCATATTGGACAGGGCAGGGCAAAAGGGAACCGGCAAGTGGACGTCTCAGAATGCCTTGGACCTTGGCATTTCCACGCCCACGATAAACGCGGCCGTGGAGGCCCGCATCCTCTCAGCGCACAAAGAAGAGAGGATACAGGCCTCAAAGGTGTTGCGGGGGTCTAAGGCTCGGTACAGGAGGGACCGCGATGACCTGATCCGAGCTGTCCGGCAAGCGCTGTACGCCAGCAAGGTGTGCGCGTACGCCCAGGGGATGGCCCTCCTGAGGGCAGCCTCCAAGGAGTATGGGTACGGTATAGACTTAGAGGCCGTGACCCGCATATGGAGGGCAGGGTGCATAATCAGAGCCGACTTCCTCGACGAGGTCGCCCGGGCCTTCGGCAGGAATCCCGACCTCCCCAACCTTCTTCTGGATCCGTACTTCCGAGACGAGGTGGGAACACGGCAAGAAGGGTGGAGACATACTGTGAGCGCCGCCGTAAAGCTCGGGGTGCCCGTTCCCGCTATGGCCGCCTCCTTGGCCTATTACGATGCCTACCGCTCAGAACGCCTCCCTGCCAACCTAATCCAGGCCCAGCGGGACTACTTCGGAGCGCACACATACGAACGGGTAGATCGGGAAGGTGTCTTCCACACCGAGTGGTGGCGATCCCCGTGATATCACGCCACCTGTCGCTGAGCCTCTAACATCCGCAGACCTTCCTTGCGGTACTCCTCCTTCGCCTCAGGGGTGACCGTACGCCAGATCAGGAACTGCTTGCGGATCAAGTTCATAAACCGCTGGTTCACCCGCTTCCAGGAGGAATGCTCGCCGCTGAGGCGGTCTATACGCACCTCTATCCTGTAGATGTTGTGGTCGCCGGTGGGCACTGCCCGGAACTGCACCCTCTGGCTCACCCCTAAGTCAAAAGGCGCCAGCCAGACGTTCACGTCTATGAGGTAACCCTTCCCCTTGTCGGTGGGAGATGTACTTAGCTTGGCTCCGTCCGTGTAGAATATCCCGATGGACTCCTCGCTGTATGCATCGAAGAAGTGCACCAAAAACACGTAGAGCCCGAATACGTCCTCCCCGCCCACGGTGAACGGGAACTCGAAGAACCAGTAGTCCCCTTCGGGCTCGGGCAGCTTCCACCGACGGGTCACGTCCGGAACCGCCATCTGCGAGGCCTTCCGGGCCGGGTACACAGTGGAAAGCAGCACCACCGCCATAACAAGGGCGGCCGACATCACGGCCGAAAGGGAGGAGTAGTTCAGGGTGAAGCCCTGCAGGAGGTTCAAGGAGAATAGTGCCTTCGCCGTGATCTGGCCCACCAGGTACCCCGCCACCGTGCCCAGCACCGCATATACCGCCGACTCCGCCAAGAATAGAAACGCGATATGCACAGGGGCCAGGCCCACCGAAGAGTAGATTCCAATCTCCCGGGTCCTCTCGTACACCGACCCCATCATCGTGTTCAGCACGATGAGGGCCGCTATAAGCACCGGCACGAACAGGTTCCCCAGGCCCGAGAGCGAGGTGGCACCTATGGAGCTATATACATACACCCGCACGAAATCCTTCCCCTCCTCCCTTATCCCGGCGAACAACGTCACCGCCAGCCGGGACACGAAGTCCTCTATCTCCTTCCGCACATCCACCCCCTCCAGGAACCGCACCGCTATGGACTCTAAAGCACCTCCCGCATCCCGTAGGGTCTGGTATGGGATGATGATCACGTTCGCTGGCTCTAAGTGCACAAAGGGCTTGATCACGAGCTTGGGGGTCTCCATGCCCTCCTTGGCTCTCCTCTCCTCCTCAGCCATCTCCTGTACTGCCTGGCCGCCCGTAACCTGGAAATCGGCGGGCGTCAGGATCTCGTCGTCCAGGTCCTTCAATGTCTTCATCCTCTTAGAGTCCAGGGCCCCTATCACCGTGAACCACTTTCCGAAAAGGCGCACCTTCGCCCGGCCGACTTCCGAGAGGTCTATGTCCAAAAGGTCCAGCATATCCACGGGCAACACAGCAACCATGGCCTCCCCCTCCCGGAACCATCTCCCGGCCACGAGGCACCTCTTTGCGATCCCGGTCACCTCATCCTCCTGGGGG
>DTXA01000017.1 GCA_012962735.1 Candidatus Latescibacterota bacterium | reverse complement strand
GTGGTCTTGCCGGCGCCGTTGGGGCCCAGAAGCCCGAAGACCTCCCCCCTGTACACCGAGAGGGAGAGGCCATCCACCGCGACCACCCCACCGAACTTCCTCGTGAGCCCTTCGGCCTCCACTACGATTTCGCCCATCGCCCTCCTCCTATGATCAGCCTTTCCCTGCGAAAGGCGGCGATGCCCGCCCTGAGCATCCCGTACGCCGCAAGCCCAACCCCTACGGTGAACCCTAGGGCCGCCCTCCATCCGAACCCCCCGGAGGGTCCGATCAGACGGGAGAGGCCGAAGAGGAGGGGGATGGAGATGCCCAAAAGCAGCATCCCCGAGGCCTGTTGGGCGCCCCGGACGGTCTCCGAACGCAGGGATATGAGCACCCCGAGGCCCGTAGAGAGGGCTACGGTGGACGCAGAGCCGAGGAGCAGGAGTACGGAGGCCGGGGGCGAATAGAGAGAAAGGCTATGTAGCTCGAGTTCCACGTAATTATAGATGTTCAACACGATCCATCCGGCCAAGACCACGGCGAGAACTTGGAGGTAAGCTACGAGCCATATGGCCCAACACTTCCCCACGAAGACCCCCTTTTCGGATATCCCAGTGGCCAAGAGGGACTCTATGGTCTTCCGCTCGCGCTCGCCAGCAAAGGCGTCAGCCACATAGGGGAGGGTCGCGATGAAGGGGACGAACAGGAAGTGGAAGGCCAGGGGATAGGACTCGGAGACCCAGTGCGGCCCCTGGGAGTACGGCATCGCCACTCCGAAGAGCACGACCAGCAATAGGGTCTGCACCGAGAAGGAGCGCCATCCCTTAGCTGTGAGGAACTCTCTGCGCTCCTTCCAGAACACAGCCCTTGCATCCAGAAGTACATCTCGCATTGTAGCATCCCCTCTCCCAAGTTAATCTAATACAATGGTCATCCGTTGTCAAGGTGCGGGACGATAGATCAGTGGCAGGTTAAAAATCTGCTCTAAGTTGGATGAAAAAAGAGTTGAAATTTGGGAGGACATTATATATATTTGAGCTTTGGGTATTCTATTGTGCGTACAGCATTTTCGTAGAGGTCGAGGTCAACTAACCAAGGAGGGCGAAGATGACCGTCACCAAAAAGGACCTCTCGCTGGCGGTGGCCGAGAACACGGGATGCAAGAAGAGCCTGGCCGCCCAGGTGGTGGACAGCCTGTTCAAGGTGATGCGGGAGCATCTGATCCAAGGCAACCGCATAGAGATCAGAGGGTTCGGTGTCTTCGAGGTGAAGAACACCAAGCCCAAGCCCGCAGCCCGGAACCCCCGCACGGGCGAGAGGATATTCGTCCCAGCCCACCGCAAGACCCACTTCAAGCCTGGGAAGGTCTTGAAGGCGGCCCTGCACCAGCCCATAGAGGAGGGCGAATAGATAAGGTGCCGAGGCTCCTGGTCCTGGCGTACTACTTCCCCCCGATGGGGCTTTCGGGGGTGCAGCGCACGGCCAAGTTCGTCAAGTACCTGCCGGAGTTCGGCTGGGAGCCCTGGGTGGTGACGGTGGGAGGGGTGGCGTACTGGGCGTTCGACCCATCTATGTGGAGGGAGGTGCGGGGCAGCCCGGTGCTTCGAACTCCCTCCTTAGACCCTCTGTGGGTCTTGGGAAGGGTGGGGAAGCGGAGGGAGGTGCAGGCCCGGCGGGGGACACAAGACCTCCTTGTGCGCCTGCATCAGGCCTTTCTGGTGCCGGACAACAAGCTCGGCTGGGCCCCCTTCGCCCTGCGGGGGGGGATGAAGCTTCTGAAGAAAAGGGGGTTCGGCGCGATCTACGCCACAGGCCCCCCTTTCACCGCCCACCTGGTCGGGGTCCTCCTGAAGCGGAGGTCCGGCCTCCCCCTCCTGTTGGACTTCCGGGACCCCTGGAGCCGGAGCCCGTTCCTTTCTTTCCCCTCCCCCCTCCACATGGCCGTCCATTCCCTCTTAGAGCGGGTCGCCCTGAGGGCTGCGGACCTCTGCACGGTCACCCACAAGGGCATAAAGGGGGTGCTGAACCTCCCCAGCCGTCGACCCCCGGAGGTCGTGGTTTTGCCCCATGGCTTCGACCCTGATGACTTCCGCCGCACTGTCCCCGGGGGGGCGGGTAAGTTCGCGGTGGTGTACACAGGGGCCTTCTACGGACGGCTGACCCCCAAGTACCTCTTGGAGGCCGTGCGGGGCCTCTTAGATGAATACCCGGAGCTCCGGGAGGAGATCGAGCTCGTGTTCGTGGGCGCCTTCCGGGAGGAGGACCGGGAGCTGGTGCGCAGGTGGGGGCTGGAGGATGTTGTGGAGGCCACCGGATACCTCCCGCACAGGCAGAGCGTGGAGAGGCTTTGCGAGGCCCACTTGGCCTGGCTTATGTTGGGGAGGGGGCCCTTCGTGCACGTCTGGGTGCCCGGCAAGCTCTTCGAGTACATAGGGGCCGGCAAACCCATCTTAGCCTGTGTGCCCGAGGGGGCGGCGGCGGACCTGGTGAGGAGCGTGGGGGGTACAGTGGTGCCGCCGGACGACGTGGAGGCCATCCGGGGGGCTTTGATGGCGTATTACAGGAAGTGGAGGGCTGGGGAGCTTTCGCCCCTGCCAGAGGAGGCGGTCCGGATGTACGACAGGAGGCTTTTGACCGGCCGGCTGGCCGGGCTTTTGGACGCTCTGACGGGACGGTGAGGCGGTGGGCCTGGGTCCTGTTCCTTATAGGATGCCTTCCCCCCGCCGAGGAGGGGACGCCGGACCTCTTTCCACTTAGGCCCTTGTACTCTTTCGAGGTTCCGGGGGGGTTCTCGGGGATGGGGGCCATAGCGGCTGGGCGGTTCGGGGACGTGTACGTGGCGGACGCCGGGGGCAACAGGGTGATGTGGCTGAGCCGCGAGGGGAGACTCTTAGGCGAGGTCGGAGGCCTCGGGGTCGAGCCCGGGAGGTTCAGGAGGCCCTCGGACGTGGGGGTATGGGGCCTGGAGGTGTACGTGGCGGACGAGGACAACCGGAGGGTACAGAGGTTCGACTTAGGGCTGAGGTTCCTCGGAAGCTACGGGGCTGTGGGAGGAAGGCCCGAGGCCCTGGCCATTTCGGAGGACGGCGCCTTCTTGGTGGATGGGGGGCGGATGTGGCGCATAGCGTCGGACGGGGTCTTCCCCTTCGGCCAGGGGGTCCTCAGAAGGCCCGTAGCAGTGGCTGCGGAAGGGGGACGGGTCTGGGTAGCGGACGCCGGGAGGGGGGAGGTGTTGGCGTTCGACCGGTCTGGGGGGATGATAGGGGCCTTCGGGAGGGGGAAGTTCGGGGAGGGTCTGTCGGGGATCGGGGCCGGCAAGGGGGTGTGCTGGGTGGCCGACAGCAGGCTGGTCTGGGCGGTGCACTACAGGGAGGGGGTCTTGGGGAGCATAGGGGAGCCGTCGCAGCGGCCGGTGGATGTGGCGGTG
>DTXA01000016.1 GCA_012962735.1 Candidatus Latescibacterota bacterium | reverse complement strand
GATACGAGCCGGTGGTGCGCCCCATGGGGCCCTGGTGGCTGAGGTACGTCACAGAAGGGGCTGTGGAGCCGAGGATGAGGGAGGCCATAATAGAGGCCGGAATGAGGTGTCCTGAGGACCCCGTAGTCCAGCTCGAGGCCGCCACCTGCCTTGTGGGGGAGGCCCGGTATGGGGATGCCCTTTCAAAGCTGGACTTCGTCACAAGGCGCCTTCCCTCCTTCGCATATGTATGGGCGGTGAAGTCTTGGGCAGCCTTCAGGGCGGGGGCATACAGGGAGGCGGAAATGTACGGCCTTAAAGCCCTGGAGCTCGACCCCGAAATCTCGGCCGTGCACGTGGTGCTCGGGATGTTGAGGGCCAAGGTGGGGGACACGGACAGGGCCTTGAGGCACTACAGGCTGGCCATCAGGATAAATCCGAACCACGCCGTGGCCCACAACAACTTGGGCAACCTCCTGGCTAAGCAAGGGAAGATGGACGAGGCGATAGGGCACTACAGGGAGGCCCTGAGGATAAGGCCGGACTTCGTGAAGGCCCTCAACAACTTAGGGATAGCCCTATCGAAGAAGGGGAAGTACGGGGAGGCGGTTGCCCACTTCAGGGCCGCCCTGAGGATGAGGCCGGATTACATCGAGGCCTACAACAACCTGGGCCTTGCCTTAGCTGAGCTCGGAGGGACGGACGAGGCCGTGGCATCATTCGAGGAGGCCCTCAAGCTCGATCCGGACTACGAGAAAGCCCTCAACAACTTGATCGCCGTGCTTATGAAGGAGGGGAGGTTCGATGAGGTCGAGAGGAAGATGAAGGAGGGGTTGAGGAGGAGGCCTGAGGATATGAAGTTGGCGATGAGCCTGGCCTGGCTCCTCTCCACATGCCCAGACCACAAGGTCAGGGACGGAGGGAAGGCCGTGGAGTTGGCGGAGGAAGTTTGCCTCAGGACTGGTTACGGGGATGCCAGGGCCCTGGATGTGTTGGCTGCCGCGTACGCCGAGGAGGGGAGGTTCGAGGAGGCAATGAGGACGGCGAGGAGGGCGGCGAGGCTCGCCTTCTCCTCGGGTATGGGGAAGCTCGCAGAGGAGATAGAGGGGAGGCTCGAGCTTTACAGGAAGCACATGGCTTACCACGGAGGGCCATGATGTCTTGGGTCTTAATTTCGGTCGCGATGTGGTCCGGAACTTGGGCTGAGGTCGAAGTCGTGAGGGATTACAAGGGATGGGGGTGGACCTCGTACGTCATGTCCAACGAGCTTGTCAGGTTGGCCGTCGTCCCAGGGATAGGCGGTAGGGTGATGGAATACAGCCTCGGAGGGCACAATCTTATCTACATCAACCCCCGTGAGCTCGGTAGGACCTACGTCCCTTCCGAGGATTCCCCCTGGCACAACTTCGGGGGGTACAAGGTATGGCCCGCCCCTCAAGGGGAGTGGCTCACAGAGGGTGGTGGATGGCCACCCCCTCCGAATATCGACTTAGGAAGTTATTCCTGCGAGATTTCGGCGGATTCGCCCGACTCCTCAGCTGTCTCCTTGGAAAGTTCGGTCGAGACGCTGGCCCGGTGGAAGTGTCGCGGCTTGAGATTTGAAAGGCGCATAACCATCTACCGTGGCTCGACCAGGGTCAAGGTGGAGCAGACGATCGTAAACGAAGGGGATCGAACCGTCAGATGGAGCGTGTGGGACGTGACCCAGGTGGTCGGCAGCCATCCGGGAGAGGCCGACTACGCCAACTTCTGGGTTTATTTTCCCATCAAAGTGGACAGCAAGTTTGGGGGGAAGGGGTATTACGTGATGAGCGGGGAGGAGGACAACCCCCAGTGGAAGGACAATATCGTCGAAGGGGTCTCCGCAGTTCAGTACCTCCACCACGGCGGTAAGATCGGGGCGGATTCCGACGGAGGGTGGATCTGTTACGTCGACGAGAAGCACGGCTATGCCTATGCTAAGAAATTCCGATACTTCCCTGGAGAGATCTATCCGGACAGCGGGGCGTCCGTCGAGGTCTTCACATCTTCCGGGCTTCCGTACCTCGAAGTCGAGGTGCTCAGCCCCTTGGTGGACCTCGGGCCAGGTGAATCGTATACCTTCGTCGAGGATTGGTACGCCGCAAGGTGCAAAGGCCCGATATTGGAGGTGAACCGTGCTGGGGCCATCCAGAAGGGGCTTTGCGTGGAGAGGAGAGGGGATTCGCTGAGCTTGAGGGGGACGTACGGGGTTTTCCACCAGGGTTGGGTCGAGGTGGTCTTCAAGGACGCCGAGGGGAGGGAGGTGGGTGTGGGGGGGACTTACGAGGTTTCGCCCCTGAGGACCTTCCTCCTCCGCGGGACCTTCGCCCTGCCACCCGAGGCAAGGGGTGTGGAACTTGAGCTTTACGACGGCGATGGGAGATCGGTAGGAACCCTCGACTCCCAGGTTATCGGGAGGTCCCGATAGGGATTGGTGCGCAAGGAGTATCTGTTTATGTACTCGCCTGGGGGCCATGGACCTACTGGTCCAGGGTGTATACTTACTCGTACGGCTCCAACAACCCCCGAGGAATAGGCCCTGAACTTAGGAGCGGCTATGGATAAACCCCGAGTGCTGTATCTGCCCACGCCCGGACACACCCGCCGGGTCTTCCGGGAGGAGACGTACGCTCGGATGTGCCGACTCTTCGAAGTCCATGCCAACCCCGAAGACCGCAACTACATCACCGAGGAGGTCGCCGAGCGGGTGACGGGATACGATGCCATCGTCACCGGTTGGGGGACGCCGCCGCTGACCGAGGAGGTGTTCGGGAGGGCGGACCGCCTGCGCCTCATCGCCCATTCAGCGGGTTCGGTCAAGCGCATGCTCTCGGAGGAGGTGGTGCGGAGGTACATCATCCCCAGGGGGATCGTTGTCTTCTCCGCCAACGAGGCCATCGCCTACAACGTGGCCGAATCCACGGTTGGGATGATGATCATGGCTAAGCGCCGGTGGCCCGAACACATCCGTGCGTTCCAGGATAAGGGCGTCTGGAGAGACCCGGAGGTCCTCTGGAACGGTAAGTTCCTTCTAGGGAGCACCGTAGGGGTCATCGGGGCTAGCAAGGTGGGCCGGCTGGTGATAAGGTTTTTGGAGCCTTTCCAAGTCAAAATTTTAGTCTACGACCCATACCTCTCGGAATGGGAGGCCGGGAGGCTGGGGGCGGAGAAGGTGGAATTGGAGGAGCTGCTCCGCCGCTCGGACATCGTCACCCTCCATGCGCCCGCCACTCCAAAGACCGAGCGGATGCTCCGGGCCGAGCACTTCCGGCTGATGAAGGACGGGGCCGTTCTCGTCAACACCGCCAGGGGGCGCCTGGTGGACCACCAGGCCCTCCTGAGGGAGGCTAGGACCGGTAGGATCGCGGTGGTCTTAGACGTGACCGATCCGGAGCCCCTGCCCCCGGACAGCCCCTTCCGGGACCTGCCCAACGTATACATCACCCCTCACATCGCCGGGGCTGGACACTACGGGTACTTCCGCATAGGGGATACCACCTTGAAGGCCCTGGAGGATTGCCTCCTGCTGGGAAAGTCGGTGGAGGGGGCCGTGCCTTTGGACCGATACGCCCTACTGGCATAAGGAGGAAGTATGTCAACTATACGGGAGCTTACAGAACGCATAGATGCTCTGATACGCAGAGGCGAGGGGGTTTCACACGTGGAAGTTTTAGAGGTCCTGCGCCAGATGGCCGAAACTATCCAGGAGAGACCTGGCAACGGTTCCATCAGGGAACTTGTGGAGCAGCTCCATATGGAACGGGAGGCCTTTAGAGAGTACCGCCAGACCTTGGAAGACCGCTTCAGGACGCAGGACCAGCGCTTCGTGTCCATCCTGCGGGAGACAAACGCTCGCTTCGAGGCGGTCCTGCAGGAGCTCGGAGCCGTCCGCAAAGAGATGGACGCCAGGTTCGAGGCGGTGATGGACAGATTTCAGGCTCAAGATCAGCGCTTCGAGGCGGTCCT
>DTXA01000015.1 GCA_012962735.1 Candidatus Latescibacterota bacterium | reverse complement strand
TTGGAGGGTGTGCTTCGTAGGGGAGGGGAGGAGCTCTACTTCGAGGGAGGGAGCTTCCGGGTTCCGGTGTCCTCCGAGCACAGGGAAAGGCTACTGCCGTATATCGGCAGGGAGGTAACCCTCGGCCTCCGGCCGGAGGACTTGCATGACCCCCACCTGCGAGGGACGCTCCGGGAAGCCGCCCAAGTCAGGGCGAAGGTGGAGGTAGTGGAGCCTATGGGGAAGGAGGCTTTCCTGTACGTGCGGGTGGGAGAACATTCCCTCGTGGCCCGCACCGAAACCGACTACATCCCCCAGGTTGGCCAGGATATCCCCCTGCTTGTGGACCTGACCAAGTTGCACTTCTTCGACGGAGAGACCCAAAAAGCCCTGCTCTAGACTTAGGGGGTTATATGCCTACAGCACTGTTGGAGAGTAAAAGCCCTCAAAAAGAAAAAGGCGGCCTCAGTCTTAGAGCTTTTGGAGGGCATCACCCGTGAACTGGAGGAAAGAGAGGGAAGAGATGGCAGAAGGGATAAAGACGCTTAAAGGCCGCAAACTTTATATCCCTTGGATGCCTTACGGGGGGGCCAAGCTTATGGCGGCAGTGTTCCGCTCCATAGGGATAGATGCGGAGCCAACGCCACCTTCGGACGAGCGCACCCGGGAGCTGGGCAGGAAGTACACCAGCGGGGACGAGTGCTACCCGGAGCAGGTCACGCTCGGTGACTTCCTGAAGGTCGCCCAGAGGCCGGATTTCGACCCATCCAAGACGGCATTTTTTATGGCCACTTCCACAGGTCCATGCCGGTTCGGGCAGTACGTGCAGTACCAACGGAAAGTCTTCCGAGAGCTGGGATACGGGGATGTGATGTTCTTCTCCCCCAGCAGCTCGGACGCATATGAGGACCTGGCTGAGGGAAAGAGGGAGCTGATGCGAACTGGGTGGTGGGCGATAGTGGCCTCCGACATCCTGATGAAGATGCTGCTTAAGACCCGTCCTTACGAACTCGACAAGGGCGATACCGACAGAGTTTACGAGGAGGTCTTAAAGGACGTAAGCCGAGTTTTGGAGAAGCAGAATATGCCTCCGAAGCGGAAGCTGGGGGAACTTGTGGACGCCCTCACGAGGGCCAGAGATAAATTCAAAGTTATCCCGGCGAATTACGACCCCGAGGTGCCCCTGATCGGGGTCGTTGGGGAGATATTCTGCAGGCTGAACACCTTCAGCAACGAGGACCTGGTGCGCAGGATAGAGGAGCAGGGAGGGGAGTGCTGGCTTTCGGATGTGTCTGAGTGGGTGTGGTACACCAATTCCGAACAGCGAAGGAAGCTTATCGCTTCCGGGAAGCGGTTTTCCTTAGAGATGTTCGGATTTAAGGTGAAGGTTTTCGTGCAGCACAGGGACGAGGAGGCGCTTTTGGAGCCCTTCCGGGAGGAGTTCAGGGGATACGAGGAGCCGGATGTGGAGGAGGTTTTGGAATACGCCCAGCCCTACTTGCCCTACTACGGCGCCTTAGGGGAGATGGTGCTTTCGGTGGGCAAGGCTGTATACCTCTATCACAAGGGGGCCGACGGCATCGTGGACATCAGCCCGTTTACCTGTATGAACGGGATCGTGTGCGAGGCCGTGTACCCGGACGTTAGCAGAGACCACGACGACATACCCATACGCACCTTCTACTTCGACGGCACCCAGACTGCGATCGAACGGGACGCTGGCATCTTCCTCGAGCTGGCCAGGTCCTACAAGAGGCGTAAGCGTGTGCGGAGGGTGTATCCTCCCTACTTTAAAGCGGCTTAGGGAGGAGCTATGGGGGACGTGTACGTGGAACTTGAGCTCGAGAACTACGAAGACCGCCTGTTGGCTGAGCGTGTTACATGGACGAGGGAGCGGTGAGGAGGGAGAGGATAAAGGCCTAAGGAGGATAGGGAAGTCACTTATGTGGATGAAAGAAGGGAGCAGAGGGACCTGGTTGTGGACCCCAAGGAGGGGAGGCTCGTGCCGAGACCCGAATCGCCCTACCTTCCGACCTTAAAAAAGTAGAAAGGGAAAGAGATGGAGAACTTAGAGGGGAGGCTGGAGAGCATAAGGGAGTCCTGGGAAGGGGAGGAGAAGTATTTAGAGAGGTTCGTACAGGAGGTTCGGTTCGCCGAAAGGCTTATGGATGCCAAAGAGACCATAGACAGAATAGTGGGCATCTTCCCTTCTTATGAGCAGAACCGTATTCGTATGACACTTGCATCGGTACTTCAATCTGTAATCTCTCAAAGGCTTATTAAAAAGATAAATGGCGGCAGAAAGGCAGTGACTGAGCTACTATTTACAACACAGAGAATAAAACAGCT
>DTXA01000014.1 GCA_012962735.1 Candidatus Latescibacterota bacterium | reverse complement strand
GTCCAGGGTGCCCTCTTCCATGTGGGTTCGCTCAGCATCCCGTCCACCACTATGGGCCCGGCCGCACGGTAACATACATACATCCTCGACTCCCCAGCTTCCACCAAACTCATACGAAAGATATCGCACATTGCCCCTTTTTTGACACTCAAGCTGACCCGGATCAATAGACCACAACTACGGTCCCTGCCCGGCTGTAGACCCCTCTTTTTGTCTCGACTGCTATGCGATACATATACGTCCCCACTGGGACGCCCCCTCCCCTCCGGTCCCGGCCATCCCAGAGCACTAAGATCGACCTGCACACACCTTATCCCCTCTGCCTCGGCTTAGCGATTATCTCTCGGAGCTCTAAGTCGAAGAAGTTGTTCATATGGGCAGCTTTCAGCACGACCGCCGTATCGGCACCTCCTCCACTTCCTCCCACCGCTATGACCTCCTGGTCAGTTGGGATCAACCCTGCATCCGCCGCCATCACCGCCACCTCGACAGCGACCTTCAGACCTTCGGTGCCGAAAAGTCGAAGGGTATATGCGATTATCTCCACGTGGCTGATCCCCCCGAACTTCTTCGTTACGGAGCGCCCCACGCCGCTTAGAGCGTGCGAACATATGAGCACCTTGACACCTTTTTCCCCCAGTTCCCTTCTCCTCTCGGGCTTGATCGATGGCTCATCGCCCCCGGCGTAGCCAGCATGTTCAGCCACCGAAATGAGCGTTACATCCGTCCCCCGCAATACCTCCCAGAACTTCAAGGCGGTCTGGCCGCTGTCGGAGGCCACGACTACGTGCTTTATCCCCAACTCCTCGCACCTCTTCCTGACCGCTTCCACGACCGCTCTCGTGTTTTGCCTGCCAGGGCGATCGAAGTAGACGATCTTCCCCCTCTCCATCTTCCCTCCTTTTTCCAAGGTGTAAAGACCGGCCCACGCTCTGCGTGGGCCCAGTCGATCTCTCCAGATGCCTGCCGGGACGGCCCTTATATTTCCAAAGAAAAGATGTCTCTCTTTTACAAACCAACTGGAGACCTTAGCGGCCCCCAAAAAGTATCTGAGCTTGGGGCTATACTTTCACCCTCCGGCCTCCTCCCGCAGGAACGCCTGGAGGGAAGAACCGTACTCAGGGTCCCTCAGGGCGAAGAACAGAAACGCCCGGAAGTAGCTCCCGAAGTTCCCTATATCGAACCTCCTCTCCTCGGGCCGCAGGACCACGCACCTAACCGACGCTCCCATTTTGAGAAGCGTCCGTATGGCGTGGCTTAAGCCCACCTCCCCGTGCACCGGGGGTGTTCGCTCTATGGCCTGGAAGATCACCGGGTCGAACACATACCTGGCGGCCACCGCAAATAGACTCGGGGCCTCGCCAGCGGGGGGTTTTTCTACGATGTCCGATATAGCGAAGTCCCCGGCCTCCGGGTCCTCCCCATCAGCAGGCTGTACCACACCGTACATCCTAAGTTCCTCCTCTTCCAACCTCTCCACCGCCACGGTCGCGGCCGGGCCGTAGCGCAGGTGCACGTCCATCATCCGACGCAGTAGATCGGAGTATGCGTCCCCGTAGATAATGGCATCTCCTAGGGCCACCACGAACTGTTCCTTGCCCACGAACCTCCTGGCGTGCACCACAGCATCCCCAAGCCCCTTCGGGGTCCGCTGGCGCACGTAGTAGAAGTTCATACCCGGCGCCTGGGTGTTCAGCACGTCCAAAAGCTCCCACTGCCGCCTTCCGGTCAGGCGCTCCACCAGCTCCGGGCTTTCGTCGAAGTGGTCCTCTATGGCCCGCTTCTTCCACCCCGTTACGAACAGCATGTCCTTCAGCCCCTGATGAGCCAGCTCCTCCACAACATACTGCACCACCGGCTTCCGGCCTACTGGCAGCATCTCCTTCGGCTGGGACTTTGTGGCGGGCAGCATACGGGTCCCCAGCCCGGCCACCGGT
>DTXA01000013.1 GCA_012962735.1 Candidatus Latescibacterota bacterium | reverse complement strand
CTGGAGATGCTATTTTTTCTAACTTAGATATGCTTTTTGCTATAGGTATTGCTTATGGATTAGCCAAAAACAACGAAGAATAACAACTTATTTTTAAAGACAAAACAAGCAAAGACTTGAAAAGTTTTAAAGTTAAGTTAAAACCTAGACTTTATTTTTTCAATTTTTGCATTCTGAACACTTTTTATGTCTGTCAGGTAGTAGACACCTTAACAGAAAAAAAAATTGTCAGAATGCATTTTTTTAAAAATTAAACCCTAGTTTAAACCTAGATTTTAGATTTTGAAAAAATTGAGTTATGAAACTCATCTAATTTTTTTTTCACTCCAAGCACAAATTTTTTTATCTCAAATACTCTCCCTTTACATAAAACCTAATAAAAAACTAGTTAAACACTAGCCCTACAAAAATAAACACTACCCAATCTTCTACTTTACATAAATCACCAACCCCTACGCTTTACATAAAACCTGTCCAAAATGCCCACCACAGCACCGCACCGCCGCCGCCACACCCCCCACACCCCCCATTTCTCTAAAACCTTCACAACAAATAACCTAATAAAAAACAAAGATATCAAACATATACACCCTCAAAGTCCAATTAAAACCTACTTTTTCAAATCTCATACATCTGTTTTTTCTTATATGCCATAGAAAAAATAAGGGGTTTTACTAGTTCAAACCTAGTAAACTCTCTATGGCATATTTTTTATTTCTAGCTTTTCAAGTCTTTACTAGACTTTTTTTAACATTCACACTTTTCAAGTCTTTACTTGAAAAATCTATTTATACTTTTCAAGTCTTTACTTGACTTTTTAAAAAAATACTTTTAATTTTTCAAGTATTTTTTTCTTTTTTTGAAAAATTCTGTCCTCGAAAAAAAATTATGCCATAGAAAAAATCGATGTTTTCCCTAGTTCAAACCTAGCTTTTTCTCTATGGTATAATTTTTTTTTATTTTTTATGTACATATATACATTTTTACGTACGTACGTACGTATATACGTATATAGGGATTTTAAAAAAAAAATTTTGTATATGTACCCTAAAAAAAAATAAAAAATATACCATAGAGAAAACACCAAGTTT
>DTXA01000012.1 GCA_012962735.1 Candidatus Latescibacterota bacterium | reverse complement strand
GTCCCCACCAACCCTGACGATAGAGCCCTCTCCCTCCTCGAGCAACAGGGATACACAGTCGCAGTGGTCAGACTGCTTTCAGACCGGCTTGAGGGGTTAGATCTCCAGACCTCATGGGATGAGGCGGAAAAGGTGTATGGCAAGCTCCTGGAGCTTGCCATTGAGATCGAAAGCGCCCCCCAGATGACTGGGAAGGTTAAGAGGGAGGTCGCTCGGCTCAAAGCCCATGCCCAGATAGTCATGGGGAAAGCCAAAGGGGAGCGTGCTCTAGCCGAAGGAGACCTCAGGGGCGCTTCCCTGGCTTTCTCCGAGATGGAGGACGGGATCGAGGGCTCCGGGGAGCCGCTTGAGAAATATGAGGACCTGCTGAGCATCCACTATTATCGCAAGAGAATCCGAACACTGGCGATGGCCTCGACGGGAGAAGAGCTTGAGAGGCTCTTCTCCCGGCTCTTTGAGTGGGCCATCGAACTTGTGAGAGAGGATCCCGAGCAACTAAATGCCTATCTCAAGACGCTGGGCGGGGTCAAATCCATCGCATTGGACCCGTCGGTCCCAGCTGAGCAGGCTGCGGTTGCTTGTCAATATGCAAGCCTACTGGCCTATCTGACCGATAAGGGTGAAGAAGCGAGGGAGCTGATCGCTAAGGAAGCTGAGCTATCCCCGGGATTTCCCTCCTTGGTGTCGCTGCCGCCGAACCTCCGGGCTGGGTTCGCCCGGGAGGTGCTCTACTGGAAGCTAGAGCGGGCAAGCGGGCTTGGGGAGATAGCCTTTGACGGGGGAGACTACAAAGCCGCGTTAGAGGCCTTTCAGCAGATGGAAGAGGATGTCGAGCGGGGTGGGGGATCTCCTGAGGCATTCGCCTCCTTCTTCGATCCTGATTACTTTGCGAGACTGGCTAGATCGCTCATCGAGGTGGCTCCACCGGACCTGGCTGAGGAGCTGACCGACCTCTTTGAGTGGGCGCTCGCAGTTACAGGAGCAGAACAGCTCACCCCCGAGCTGAAGGCCCGCTTGGAAGCAGAATATGCAGGATTAGAAGCCCTCGTCGCCGAGTTAGGGGTCAGTGAAGTAAAGTCTGCTGTTCTCGAGGAGCTGGCCTTCTTAGCGTTCGTGTTGGGAGAGGGCGAGGCCTCCATCGATTTTGTGACCCAATGGGTGGACCTCCAGGATGAGCTGGCCGAAGTGCAGGGGATCTACACCCTCCAGGAGTTGGCTGAGCAACCTGAGGTTGCGAAGTTCACCATCCGGGGGAATGGGACGTTCACCAGCATGGATATCGTCTTCACCTATGTAGCACGCCCTATCAAGGTCCTCATCTGGCCTGTAGTGTTCCGCTATAGAGGGACCGGCGTTCGATACCAGGACATGGTTATCTACTATGTTGAGGTCATAGAAGTCTCAGAACCCAGGACGATCACCATCCCTGCGCTCTGCCTGGATTACACTGCCGAGGTCCCTGCTGAAGGATTGAGCGATTATGAGATCGAAGAGATCGGCGATTACTGGCAAGGACTGCAGGAGGATAAGGAAGCGTTAATGAGGATGCTCTATCTGTTCCAGTTTATCGAGAGGAGCCGAGAGAGGCTGCGGGGGAGTGGCCTGTTCGGGAGATGGAACGTTCTGCTTGACTTTCCAGAGCTCCTCTGGGAGCGGCTCCGGGCGGATTTGGTTTGGAACCTC
>DTXA01000011.1 GCA_012962735.1 Candidatus Latescibacterota bacterium | reverse complement strand
GAGGCATCTATCACATCCAGGCTCTCCAAGACGGTCCCGGTTACATCTTCAAAGCTCATAGCGTTTGAGGCCCCGAGTTTACCTTCTATGATGAGGGTGTTGTCCACCACCGAAGCGTACACCCCACAGCCCTGTTCCTCGGCCTCCGCGTTTATGGCGTCCCGGATATCCGAAAGTGTATAGTTCTGCCCCGTGTCCCCTCCCTCAAGCTCTATCGTTAAGGTGGTGGAACCATAAGATATGGTGAAGGAATGGGTCTCCCCCGCCCCTACTGTGTAAGTCCAATCCGAGGACTTCTGTTCCGACGCCACCCTGTGCGCGGTGGCTAAGTCAGTTATGGTTATCTCGTAAGTCCCAGCACTGGCGTCCGTGCCGGCCGTGGCAGTGAGCTTCGAGGTATCGCTCGAGGTGGCCGTATTTTGGAGGAAGAAGTCCTCCTCCAAAAGGTCCTCGACCTTGGACTGGAGGGAGGAAAGCTGGTCGGAAAGTTCCGAATAGAGCGAGATCTTGGCGTTTAGTTGACCTATCTGGACCTGGAGTCTGGCTATGGGCTGTCGCTCTAAGGTCATATACTGCTGAACTAATTGCTCTATGTTGGAGAAGGGGTTAGTTCCGAGGGTAGGGATGTTCATCTTTTCCTCAGGCGTTACGCGGCAGCTTTGGAGAGGGCCTTCTGCCATGTTTCCTTGAGTTCCCGGAAGATGTGGAGGACTATATCGTAATTCCCTTCCCATACCATACGCATGGAGTATTCATAAAGCCTGAAGAGACTTGATGATATCTCCCCGCATTCGAAATCCAGAGAATCTATCAGCAAAGCTATGGCTTTGGAAGCTTTGGGAGCGTCCTTTTTGAGGCACCGTTGGATGATGTAATCGTATATGTGAAACACTAGCTTCGCAGGTGATGCGCTCAGAATTTCTCGGGCCTTGTATTGCTGAACTGCATTTAGAGGTGCCATATTTCCTCCAGGATTACGTTAAGGGGGCCGGTTTAGGCCGGCCCCCGGGCCTACCTTACCTGAACAAGGCCAACACACTCTGTGGCAACATGTTGGCCATAGCAAGTATGGCCGTGGCCGTCTGCTGCAGGATCTGCAGCTTTGTGGACTCGAGCTGCTCGTAGGCCATATCCGCGTTCACGATGCGGTTGTAGGACGCCAGAGTGTTGGTCCGTGCCACCTCAAGGCTGGCCTGTTGGAAGGAAAGCCTGTTCTGCATGGCACCTATATAGCTGAGCGCCTTGGAGACGTTGGAGATCGCCGTATCTATCTTCTCCATGAACAGCTGGGCGTTGCCCTGGCTGCTCACGGAGT
>DTXA01000010.1 GCA_012962735.1 Candidatus Latescibacterota bacterium | reverse complement strand
GGACACAATAGCCGCCAGGAACCTCGTCCAGAAGATAGCCGTGGGGGCATCGGCACACTCCGACCACGGAAGGGACATAGCCTATGCCCTCCTGCTCACCGCGAGGGGAGAGGGGAAGGGGTATCAGATATTGGGCAAGAGGAAGCTTGTGGCGTTGGCCCAGGAGCTCGGGGTCGAGACCGACGGAAGGCCGGTGGAAAGGGTGGCCGAGGAAGTCGCCGAGGTACTCCTCGCGGAGTTCGGAAAGCAGGAAGGCGAGCTCATATTTGCCCAGAGGGCCCCTGAGGGCCAGAAGAGGTACTGGAGGAAGGCCGGGGTCATGCCGAGGGGTGTGGACAGGGAGATAGTCGAACTCCTGCATCGCACCCACATGGGAGTGGACAACGATTACAAGAACTTGATATTGGGGGGACTTAAGGTTGCCTTGGCCGACGGATGGGGCGGGTCCATGATAGCCACCGAGCTTTCCGACGTTCTCTTCGGCGAACCCTGGCCTGTGAGGGCGAGGATAAACTTAGGGGTGCTTTCGGAGGACGAGGTGAACCTGCTCGTACACGGACACGAGCCCACCCTCTCGGAGATGATAGTGAAGGCGGCCCAGGAGCCGGAGATGGTGAAGCTTGCCGATGAGAATGGGGCCAAAGGGATAAATATTACCGGCATATGTTGCACCGGCAACGAGATACTGATGAGGCAGGGGGTCCCGATAGCCGGGAACTTCCTCCAGCAGGAGCTCGCCGTTTCGACCGGCCTCGTAGAGGCCATAGTTGTGGACGTTCAGTGCATAATGCCCGCTCTAACCGATGTGGCGAGCAGGTTCCACACGAAGGTCATATCGACATCTCCCAAGGCCAAGTTCCCAGGGACTATGCACATAGAGTTTAAGGAGGAGGACGCTCTAGACATAGCAAGGGAAATAGTCCGCACCGCCGTGGAGAACTTCCCCGAAAGGGACCCTGAAAAGGTGAACAAGCCGGAAGGAACCATGGACCTCGTGGCCGGGTTCACGATGGAGAACACCTTCTACCACTTAGGTGGAAGGTTCAGGGCGACATATAGGCCACTCAACGATGCGATCATCGCTGGAAGGATAAGGGGGGTCGCTGGGGTCGTGGGATGTAACGAGGTTAGCATAACCCACGACAGTGGCCACATAGCCATGGTGAAGGAGCTTATAAAGCACGATGTCCTGGTGGTGCAGACCGGCTGCTCTGCCATAGCCTGCGCCAAGGCAGGTCTGCTCCAGCCGGAGGCAGCTTTTAAGTACGCGGGCAAGGGGCTGCAGGAAGTGTGTGAGGCCGTGGGGATACCTCCCGTGCTCCACCTCGGCTCGTGTGTGGACAACTCGAGGATACTCATGGCCTGCGTAGAGATGGTGAAGGAGGGAGGTATAGGGGAGGACATAAGCGAACTTCCCGTGGCCGGTGCTGCTCCCGAGTGGATGTCGGACAAGGCCATATCCATAGGGTTCTACGTCGTGGCCTCGGGGATATTCACTGTCTTCGGCAGGCCACTCAGGGTCAAGGGGAGCAAGGAATTGGACGTCGACTGGGTGCTGATGACCGCCGACCCTCTTCCGGAGGAGGAGTCCTCCCGCGAGCGCACTGTGTGGCGCTGGCGGC
>DTXA01000009.1 GCA_012962735.1 Candidatus Latescibacterota bacterium | reverse complement strand
CTGTTAGAGCCTTCGGTGGACAGCTCAGATCGCGCGAGGGCGTTTATGGAGGAGATGCTTGAGAGGGGATATTTGCTGGAGTTCAAGTGAGGTGTATGGATGCCGGTGTATAAGTTCCGAAGTTTCGAGGAGCTTGAGAGGTTCGAGCGGGAGGGGAGGGGAATCCGCTGGAACTTCGGTCCGGATCGGAGGCACTGGGATCAAGCGGGGGAATTTCTGCTTCCCCGGAGGTATCCTCCGGGTGTATACAGGTTCCGGAGCTTCGAGGAAGCTCAAGATTGGACGCTGAAGTGGCAGGTGAGGGGCTGAGCCTTTTAGCCGTGCTATGCCGCTCTTTGAATCGCTCAGGTGTGCGGTATGTGTTGGTGGGCGGCTATGCAGTGATCCTGCACGGCTATTCCCGTACGACCCAGGACATAGACCTCTTGGTGGACCCTGCTCCCGAAAACATAGGGAAGTTGCGTCAGGCGCTATACGAGACCTTCGGAGAGGAGGCAGTATTTGAAATTCGGGATGGGGATATCCAGACCTATACTGTAATCCGATTTGTCCCCGAAAGTGGGGAGATCGCTGTGGACCTTATCGGCCGGATCGGGGAAGTGGATTTTTGGCGGGCGGCCTCCGATGTGGAGGAAATAGAGGTGGAGGGAGTTAAGGTGCCCGTATGTGGTCTGGAGACGCTGATAGAGACCAAAAGGGGGGCCAGGACCAGAGATCAGGAGGACCTGATGTTCCTGTTGGGCAAAAGGGAGTTTCGCAGGAGGAGAGGAAGATAGGCCGCTTAAAGGACTCTATAGCCCCAAAAAGTTCTTAGCTGGGATACTCTTTGGGAGCTCCTAAGCTCTTCAGCCGGCTTTTATTAGACCTAAGAAGGGGCCTCCTTGAGATATATCTTTTCGGGGGGATATATGAACATCCTGGTGTTAAACTGCGGTAGCTCTTCCATCAAATACAAGCTCTTCGATATGCCCGATGGGGGCGAGTTGGCAGGGGGGCTCTTGGAGCGCATAGGGGAGGAGACATCCCAGCTTTCCCACCGGGCCGGGGGCCGAAAGGCGCGTGTGGATGGGAAGGTGGCGGACCACTGGGAGGGATTGAAGTGGGTGGTGGAAGCACTGTTACACCCAGAACACGGGGCCATCCGGGACCCCTCGGAGATAGGAGCGGTGGGGCACAGGGTGGTGCACGGGGGGGAGCAGTTTATGGGGTCAGTGCCGATCACGCCGGAGGTGGTGGAGGCGATCAGGGAGTTCAGCGGCCTGGCCCCTCTGCATAATCCACCTAATCTGATAGGCATCCAGGCCGCGCAGGAATTACTGCCGGGGGTGCCTCAGGTGGCGGTGTTCGATACCGCGTTCCATGGAACCATGCCCAGGTATGCGTATCTTTATGCCATCCCCTACGAATACTACCAAAAATACCGTATCCGCCGGTATGGCTTCCACGGAACCTCCCACCGTTACGTGTCCATGCGAGCGGCAGAGCTCTTGGGAAGGCCGTTGAAGGAGCTTAAGCTCATCACCTGCCATTTGGGGAACGGCTGTAGCGTAGCGGCGGTGCGGGGAGGGCGGTCGGTGGACACCTCTATGGGGTTTACCCCATTGGAAGGCCTAGTGATGGGGACGCGAAGCGGAGACGTAGACCCAGCCATAGTCCCCTTTCTGGCGAGGGAGGAAGGGCTTTCGGTCGAGGAGGTAGAAAGAGTTTTGAACAAAAAGAGTGGGCTTTTGGGGCTTTCGGGAGTGAGCAACGATATGAGGGAGGTGGAGCGAGCCGCAAGGGAAGGGGAAGAAAGGGCGGAGATCGCCTTAGAGGTGTTCGCATACCGGGTTAAGAAGTACATTGGGGCTTATACCGCTGTCTTGGGCGGTGTGGACGCCATCGTGTTCACAGGGGGGATCGGGGAGAACGCTTACAGGATGCGAGAGAGGATATGCGAGGGGTTGGAGGGACTGGGGATCACCTTAGACCCAGAGTGTAACAGGCGGACGGTGGGCCGGAGGGAGGGGGAGATCGGCCGGGACGACGCCCCGGTGCGGATTCTGGTGGTCCCCACGGACGAAGAGTTGCTCATAGCCCGGGATACCTTAGAGGTGGCGGGCCCAAAAATATAATCCCAAAAAGTTCTTCGCGAGGAATGGGAAGGTTAAGGGAACAGGTGGTGTCGGAGCGGGCGGCTGTGGAGGTCTCAGAAGAGCGGGCCTTTACACTGAAGGCCTTCTCAGTGGGAGCTTTCCTCTCCTTCTTCCTGAGCATAGGGGCCCCTTATGCGAATATGGTGTTGCGGGGCTCCTATATGGCGTTGGACTTTAGCACCCCAGGGGCGCTGTTCCTGTTCTTCATATTGGTGACCATAGTGAACACGGTGCTCCGGTTGACCGAGCGGAATATAGCCCGGGCTTGGGCCTTAGTGGGGCTGGCCGGGTTGGCCTTTCTGGCCACAGTTGTGGTGCCTTATATGAAGGGGACGACCCACTTCGACACAGACCGGTCGTTTTTCCTATTGTGCTCTATGTCGGTTTTTGTTGGGATAACCCTGCTCAACTTGGCGGCCAGAGCCTCGGGAAGGTGGCTGAGCCTGAACAGCCGGGAACTGGTGGTGGTGTATATTATGCTCATCGTGGCTTCGGCCATCCCGACTATGGGCCTTTCGGAATACCTGCTTCCCATATTGAGCTCCGCTTTCTACTACGCCACACCGGAGAACGACTGGGCCAGCCTCATCCAACCGTACATAAAGGACTGGATGGTTCCTCAGGATATGGAGGCTATAAAGTTATTCTACGAAGGGGCGCCCAAGGGGTACAAGATCCCCTGGGATGTCTGGCTCAAGCCCCTGATGTACTGGGGGGTGCTTCTGGCCGCTGTATACATGGTGATGATCAGCATCATGGTGGTCCTGCGCAAACAATGGGTGGAGAGAGAACGGCTCGTGTACCCCCTGGTGCAGCTGCCCCAGGAGATGGTGCGCCAGGAGGAGGGGGGGGCCCTGAACCCCTTCTTCCGCAACCCGGCGACCTGGGTGGGGTTCGCCCTGCCTATGATAATAGGCTCTATGAACGCACTTCATAAATATTACTATTTTCTGCCCTCCATCAATCTGGTAGGGAGCACACCCTTGTTCCGCAGGACGGTAAGTTTGATCTTCCGTTGGAGCTTCCCCATGATAGGGTTTTCGTATCTCATCAACTTGGACGTGGCCTTCAGCCTCTGGTTCTTCAACCTGTTGGCCCTTTCCCAGCGGGGAATTATGAATATGTTGGGGGTAGCCAGCACGGAGAAGATAGGCATCTACGGGGCGGCCAACAACCCGATCCAGGCCCATATGGGGAAGGGCGCTATGACGGTGTTGGTACTCTTCGGGCTCTGGGTGGCCAGGGGGCACCTCAAGGACGTCTTCCGCAAGGCGTTCCGGGATGACCCCCACGTGGACGATTCGGGGGAGATGCTCTCCTACAGGACGGCTGTCTTCGGGCTGATTTTGGGGTTTGTGGTGATAGTATGGTGGCTGGTCGCCTCGGGCCTTCCGTTCTGGGCGACTTTGGCCTTCCTCTTCTTCACCTTCGTGTTCTTCATAGGATTGACTAGGATCGTAGTGGAGGGAGGTGTTGCGGAGGGGGTGGCCTCTACCATCGGGTCCTCCGCTTTGGTCTCCGGGTTCGGCGCCACTTCCTTAGGCTCTACGGGAATGACAGCTCTGGGGTTTACATATGTATGGTCGGCGGACATAAGGACCTTCGTTATGGCATCGGTGGCCAATGGATTGAAGTTGGCCGAGGAAAATTTGAAGCGCAAGAGGCCCCTGTTCTGGGCTGTGGCGTTGGCGATCGTCGTGGCAGCCGTGGGTTCCATCTGGATGATCATGAAGATGGCTTACACCTACGGGGGGATAAACCTGAACCCCTGGTTCTTCTGGGGGGGGCCCAAGGCCCCTTGGGACTATGTAGCCCAGAAGCTGAACACCCCCGAGGGGGTGCGCTGGGACGGATGGGCATATACTGGGATAGGGGCTGCCATCATGGTGCTGTTGATGATCGCTAGGCAAAGGTTGCTATGGTGGCCTTTGCACCCCTTAGGGTTCCCCATAGGGGCTGTGTGGCTGCTGAACCATGTTTGGTTCAGCATATTCTTGGCTTGGCTTATAAAGTCGGCGGTACTGAAGTACGGGGGACCGAGGTTGTACCGGAGGACGAGGCCTTTCTTCTTGGGGATGATACTCGGGCAGTTCGTGTGTGCGGGGATGTGGCTGTTGATAGATCTCGCCACCGGAATGACGGACAACGTGGTGTTCTGGATATAGGGGGAGCGATGAGACGGCTCGGAATTTTGTTGGCTGGGACTCTTTTGCTCGGATGTGCGGGTGCAAGCCGCAGGATAGACGAGGCGATGGACAGGCTGGCCTGGACCCAGCCGGGTTCCGATGTCTGGAAGGATGCGGTGGAGGAGCTGGTCTCCTTAGAACGAACTGCCGCTCGCGCTCTCACGGCAGCCCTCGGGGAGGAATGGTTCCGGGACGAGGTCTTCCGGGAGTATCCCGAGGAGCGGTATGGCATCTGGTGCGGAGCGGCCGAGGTCTTGGGGAGGATGAGGTACAAGGGAGCGGTGGACGGGCTGAAGGGCCTTTTGAAGACAGATCTTCCGGACGACCTTCGGATCAAGGCGGCCTGGGCATTGGGGGAGATAAAGGCCCATGCGGACCCTTTGGCCGGACATCTGAAGGATCAGAATCCATACATGCGCTTGGAGGTGGCCTTAGCGCTGTGTAAGATGGACGATTCCCGGGGGGATAGCGTCCTCTTGGCCTCCCTGGGGGCAGAGGAGGAGGTTGTGCGGAGGGCGAGGGAGGGCTTGTGGGAGGCGGGCCATCATGCGGCAAGGCCACTGCTTCGGGCTTTCCGGGAACCATGGCCCGAGGTGGTGCGGGAACGGGCCCGAGAGGTCTTGAGGAAGTTGACCGAGGACCTTATAGCCGCCTTGGAAAGCTCGGACAGGGCCCTTCGCAGGGAGGCGGCCGAAGCTTTAGGGGAGATCGGGGACAGCAGGGCTACCGACCCCTTAGTGGGACGCCTCGGGGATTCGGACAGCTCCGTCCGGATGGCGGCGGCCACGGCGTTGAGCAAGATAGGGGACCGGAGGGGAATTGCATATCTGTTCAAGGCGCTAGGAAGCCAGGACGAGGTGATCAGGTTGCGAGCTATAAGGGCCCTCGTGGAGGCCGGGGAAGCGGTGGCCCCGGACCTGCGGAAGGGGCTACGGGACCCGAACCCTTTAGTGCGGTGCGGTGCTGCGAAGGTGTTGGGGGAGAACCGAGCACGGGAAGCAGTTCCTGATCTTATAGAAGCTCTATGGGATAAGGATGCCGTCGTGCGGATGAACGCGGCAGTGGCTTTGGGGAAGATAGGCGCCTCCGAGGCCATCGCAGCCCTTCAGGAGCTGGCCGAGGACCCAGACACCACGGTCGCATATTATGCAAGGTGGGCCATAGGACGCATAGGGGCCTTTATAGCCCCAAAAAGTTCTTCGCTGGGATACTTTTTGGGGACCCCAAAGACTTTCCGTTAATTCGCCTAAGGACAGTGCCCGTCTAAATTGAACTATCCTTGTTTGCACATTATATCAGGAGGGGGGGATGCGTTTCAAGATCGTTTTGCTCCTTCTGGGCTGGATGGGGACTGGATGGGCTGGGGAGACGGTGGAGACGATTCTCATCCGCAAGGTGTTGGGGGACGAGCTTACAGGTTGGAACACGGGAAACGTGAAGCTGGTGGCCCTTCAGTATGCCCCCCACTTTCGGGGATACGGAGGGGACGCCGGAGGAGACCCCTTCACCTGGAGACCGGAGTTCCAGGGCGTAGGGGAGTTGGAGGCGTTCTGCCGGGAGGCGGTTTCGAAGTATCGCTTCGTCCTCGCCCGGAACCCGGTATACTTCGATATACACAAAAACCGGGCTCTCGTGGTAGCGGAGGAGGAGGGGGAGGCGGTAGAACGGACATCCGGGAAGAGCGTCCCTCTTTCCCATCAGAGCCTGTGGACATTGGAGAAGGAGGGAGGAACCTGGTGGATTACGGGATTCCTTAGGAGGTTGCCGAAAGAACGGGCGGGGGTGACCGGAGCGTCCGGGGAAGTCCGTGACCTCCTACTCCGGGAGGCCGAGGCGTGGCAGGAGGGGAACCTCAAAAGGGTGGTAGATCTTTACGGGAGGACCTTTGTAGGTTATGAGGGCTACGATAAGGGGGACCCAAAGAAGTGGAGGATCGCTTTCTCGGGGACGGACCCCTTCCGGGCGTTCTGCAAGAAGCGGCTGGACCGGACGAAATACCATATCTCCCGGAAGGTCCTCTCGGTGAAGGTTCAAGGTGGGTTGGCCCTGGCCCTGACCGAGGAGCAGGCCTATACCACACATAATCTTACTGGGAAGACCCTTTCCGCCCGGCATCGGGACCTCTGGATGTTGGCCCGGAAGGGGAAGGCCTGGAGGATCGTGGGGTTCGTCCGTAGGTTGGGGGAGTTCAAGTGATCCGAAATTTCCGTTCAAAACTTTTGTAGCAGCGATATTGAGGGTAGCATATAGGGGAAGAATAGGGTATCTTTAGGTGATTCATGATAGACAAAAATGAACCCCTCTTGAAGGAGTCACCTCCATGCTACCGATCTATGAGATTCCTTCCCAATTTATTTTTAGGTAACTTCTGAAACCCGACGAGGTCAGGGCGATGGCATGGGTTACGGTTGCGACTACGGCGGGGATGTTGCCCGCCCAGCTTTTGAAGAGTGTGTTGGAAAGTGCTGGCATACCCGTGATCCTGCGCTACGAGAGCATCGGCCAGGTGTGCGGATTGACCATGGATGGGCTGGGGGAGGTCCAGATTCGGGTGCCCCCAGAGTGCGCCCAGGAAGCTCAGGAGCTATTGGAGACACCTCCTTCCTGAGCCCGTGCATATTTCTTTGCCAGAAGCCAAAAGTTGGGGTTAAACCTCCCTAACGGGGGGCTAATACCGTATGTCGCCTCTCCGGGGGGGTAAACCAAGTTACGGTTTGGGTCGTGAACCGCTGTGGAGAGGACCTCAGGGGCCTGAGGCTTGAGGTGGAAGAAGATAATCTTCCACATTGGGTGAGTTTTAAGGGACTGGGAGAGGTTTCGGTATGTAAGGGAGCGAGGGTTCCTCTGAGGATTCTGATAGAGCTTAAGGGAGCTCCTCTGGGTGAGGAGTTCACATTTCCTTGTGCTAAGGCCTTCTATTTTGGAGACCACTTGGAAGGCGGTTTCTGCCTGGAGCTATGCCGCAGATGTGTCTGGGAACTGATCGATGGTGGTCGGAGTAATTCCCCTTGGGAAGAAGGATATGATCGCTATTGTCGGGGGGCATTGTCACAACAAGTGTACTGAGAGTCTATGTGAAGGGAGAGGGAGACGATTGGGAATGCGAGGGGTATCAACCGAACTGCCGCACTTGGGGAGAAGGT
>DTXA01000008.1 GCA_012962735.1 Candidatus Latescibacterota bacterium | reverse complement strand
TCCAGAATAAGCTAAAGGAAAAAGAAAATCTGAAGCAACATTAACCCCAAAATGTTTCATTGCGACCAAAACCCTCAGGCCTGAAAAACTTGCACCGGCTCCAACTTCTAAAGCGACTTTTTCATTGCTTGAGAATTCAAAATAAAGATCTTTTATCAATCTTTCTCTTTGAATTTTATAAAAGGTATTCCCAATTTCAGAAGCTGGTGTTCCAGGGTAAGTTGTTACAAACTGAACTCCAGCTTCAATTGCTCCTCGAACTATTGCTTCATTTCCTAAAAAAAACTCCTTTTTCCTTACAAGCTGTGATCATCTCCCTACACTGCTGGACATTCATAGCCATGGGCTTCTCGCACATGACATGTTTACCGGCTTCGGCTGCTTTTACAGTATAGTGATGGTGAAGGTAAGGGGGTGTGGCTACGTATACCGCGTTCACCTCTGGGTCAGCCAGCAGTTCCTCTGCTTTGGTATACCATCTTCTGGCCCCGTGCCTTCGGGCGAAGTCCTCGGCCTTTGTGGCATCCCTGCGCATCACGGCTACAAGCTCTGACCCTTTCACACCCCAGATAGCAGGTCCTCCCTTGCGTTCGGCAACATCTCCACACCCGATAATTCCCCATCTGAGGGTCATATGCCTCCTCCATCTGCAAGTCGATGTATATGCTCTATCGTGGCCGGACATAGCCTCAGCCCGAACCTCTCCGAGGCCTCCTTGAGGTGAGCCGCCATCTCTTCTAAGGTCTTCCGCTTAGGATCGTCGGGGTCTTGGTAATCGAAGCAGTTATGGGTTATGGCCACGATGGTTTTTACAGGGATCTGCCTTTCGATCATGTCTGCTATCCTTTTATCTATAGTCTGCTTATGATCCCCTATCCCCGCCATCTCGACCCTGAGCTCCATCGCGGACCTCCCGTTCCACGTGCGGCGGTCCCAGTCCTCCGTGGTCGGGACCTCGTAGAAGTCCAAATCTCCCGGTATGAGCCTGAAGTTCGGATGTGCGTGATGGGCGTAAGGATACGCTCCTGCCCATACCGCCCTGTATTTCGGCATGACCCGCTCGGGAGCCGACACGCTCCCCTGTCTGAACCCAACCTCGTAAAGTGCTCGGAAGGTAGAATCGTTGGCCGAGTAGTTCCCAGGCCTGAAGCTCCTCGGACGCCTCCCGAAGGCCTCAGCCCAGACCTCTACAGCCTGAGATAAGATTTCCACCTGCTCCTCGTAGCTGTAAGCTCCGAGGTATTCCCCGTGCCGCATGTCACCAAAGCTTTGGGGATGCAAGTGCATCCCCAGCTCGAAGCCCTCCTCCTCCAGCTCCAAAAACAACTCCCGATGTCGATGTGCTGTTTCAGGCACTATGAAGAACGTGCCGACCAGGCCGTGAGCGAGCAATACCTCTGTGAAACCCCGGATGGCCTTCTCGCTCAACTCCCAGGTCTCCGGGCCTCCGGGAGGAGAAAACTTCCTTATCCTCTCGCAGTCCATGGTGAAGCATACGTAGAGGTCATCCTGGACCACCTCGTCACGCTTCCAATTGCACATCGTCCTTGGTCTCCTTCTGCTATTGCTCTATGTAACCCTTGACCGCTGGTCGACTAATCGTAGAATGTATCCGCCGGATCGAAAGGCGGTATCCCTACGATGAGCACCTCCACCTGACCCTCGGCCCTGTGGCGCGTGCCGGGACGTATCATTACCAAAGTCCCTGGCTTAAGCTCCACCTTGTCGCCATCCAACTCCAAGACTCCTTCCCCCTTGAGCACATAGTAGAACTCTGTTGTCTTCCCGTGGTAGTGTCGTTCTGCCTCGTACACACTGAGGAAGGTGAAGTTCGCCCCCTCGAAGTGCTCCTTCGTGATGAGGCGCTGGCGATAACCACATGTGCTCCTCTCCTTAGGGACTTCCTCGACCTTGCGCACGAGATATCCATCCTGCATGGTTTCCTCCTTGAGTTTTTGAAGGCGGAACCTCCGGGACCTGTTCCATCCATCATGCGGACGCCCGTTTGCGTTCTAAGATCCTACGGGCCTTCTCCCTGAGCCTTTCG
>DTXA01000007.1 GCA_012962735.1 Candidatus Latescibacterota bacterium | reverse complement strand
TCCCCGCATGTCCGGAGCGGCTGCGAACAGGCCCTGTTCGGCCAGCCGCTGGAGGGTGCCCGAAAGGTCTCCCCGACCACCTCGGTAGCCATGCATCACCACCACGATGGGGAGGTTGGACTTGGTGTCGTCGTACGCCACGTCCATATACAGCGGAGATGTGTCGTCCACGCTGCTTCTGTAAGTGATGGTCTCCGTTCGCATCTTATAGCTCCAGTTTGTTGGCCCCGTAACCCCTTTGGGGACCTCATTTCATCCGTGCTCTTCCGTCAAGAAGCTCACCAACGCTTTAATGTCCCTGAACGCCCGTACCCCTACCACGACGGCCATAGCCGTATATATCGCAAAGGCGGCTATAAGCACTATCTCCCAGAATACGAGCCATCCCGTCATCGCCCCTCCTTTCTACCGAAAGCGTGGCCCAACAGGGACCCTATTATCATACCTAACATGGCTACTATGTAAGCCGACATTCCGGCCAGACCTGGGGAGAGCTCAAATCCCAGGGAAACCTTGAGAAAGGCGTTCACCTTGTCTAAAAGGAAAAGTTGGGAGACCGGGAGGATCACCCCTAAGGCTATAGCAGTGTATGCTCCGGACCGGTTGGCCTTTTTCCAGTACAGCCCGCAGGTGAGCATCGCCAGCGTCCCTGACAGGTACATAGTGCCTGTCAGGGCCAGGTAGTCCCACATAGTGCCCGGAAGCTGGTACCAAAGCCCCCAGATTAGGAGGAAGATGCCAATAAGTACGATGAGCACCCGGGTGATAGCGATCCTGGCCCGGGTGGAGAGCTCCCTTTTACGCAGGGGGGCTATGATGTCCTGCGTGATCACCGAGCTCCAGGCCAGGAGGTAGCTGTCGTGCGTGGACATGAAGGCGGCCAACATCCCAGCGGTGAGCAACCCCAGAATCCCGACAGGGATGAACTGGCCCAACATGGCGGGCATGGCCTTCAGCGATCCCTCCGTCACCCCCTCCATCCGGGTCCCAAAGTACGCTAAGGCTGCCACCCCCCAGAACATCGGCAGGATGGCCCTTCCTATCCAGACCAGGCTGGTCCACCGGTACACCCTCTGGGCCACCTCCGGAGAGCGGGTGGCGGAGACACGCATAGCTGCCGTCTGCCAGGTGGCCGAAGCCGTGGTGAAGAGGAGTATCTGCCAGATTACATAGGCCCAACCATAGTTGGGGTTTACAAAGGGGGAGAGTCCATCTATACCCTTGTACTCCACAACTGCTTGGGCGATGGAGCCCAGCCCGAGTTTGGCGGTGATCACTATGGTGGCCAAGATGAACCCAAGGCTCAGCACGATGAACTGTATGTAGTCCGTGAACACCACCGAGATCATACCGCCGACCACCGTGTACAGCAGCACAACCACCAGAAGTATCGTCATCACCAAATTGAGAATTGGCACCTGAATCCCCCCCACCGATACGACCTCCGGCAACCCCGTCACCTGGGTGAGGAATAGGGCTCCGGCCTTCAGGAAGACCCCCATATTCAGGATGCCGGCGGTGGCGATCACGATCCCTCCCATCAACCGCACCCCCTTGCTGTACCGCATCTCGTAGTACTCCGCTATGGTCATCGCCCCCGAGGCCCTGAACCCCTTTATCAGGAATCCGGTGAGCCCCAGTATGCCCATCCCCAGCCCGGCTATGAGCCCTATGACGAAGGCCGAAAACCCGTTTTTGTACCCTTGCTCGGCCATGTACACCACCGTCACCAGTCCCATCTCGGTACCCGCTAAGGTGGCGATGGCCAGGTATGGGTTCAGCCCGCGGCCGGCCACGATGAAGTCCTCTACGGTCTTCACGTAACGCCTCCCCATCAGGCCGGCCGCTCCAGCCCCCACTACGTATACCAGGACGATGGCCCAGTCAAGCCAGGTGAACTGCGACATATCACCTCCTTAGATTAGAACGGCTCATCAGTTCTTCGCCTCGCTCAGATACCTTTAAGGAAGGCCTCTTTAAAGTAAACGACCATTTCTTGGAGATATATCTGCCTGCCAGCGCGCCCGTAGGCGATAAGGGCCTTTATCCCATATGTCTCCCCTGTTCAAGTAATTGGGCGGAGCGGTCCAGGGCTCTATGCAGAGAAAGGGGGCTCCCTCCGGAGAAAATATCACGACCTCCGAAAAGGCTTCGGCCTCCGCCTGGACCAGGATGCCGGTATCGGCCACTTTGTCCCGCAGCTCCGCCCACCACCAGCCCTCCTCTCCGGGCTTTATTTCCGTAAGGACCTCGTCGAACTCCCCTTCCACCGATACCCCTTCGGCGAATGGGAATGCCGGTGGGACCTTCCTTCCGGTCGGCACGAGGTGTTCCAGCTCCCAGCAAGTCCGTACAGGTACCCTCACCTCGCAGTCCCTCCTCCTCCCACGGGGGGCCAAAGGGACGGGGAAGTACGGATGGAACCCCAACGCGAATGGCCCCTCGCTTTCCACTTCGGCCTCGACCCATAACGTCCCCTTCCAAAGCCGGTAGGTCAAGGTAAACCGAAACGGGAACGGATACTGCTTCAGAGTCTTTTCATCCTCCCGCAGGACAGCCCTGACGAACGCTCCCATTTCGTCCTCTCCCGCCTCGTCCTCCCCCCAGGGCATATCCTTGGCGAACCCATGGGTATCTATCCGATATTCTCGGCCTCCATATCTGTATACCCCTTCCCGATCCCCGAGGCGCAGCCTGCCCACGACTGGGAATAGCACCGGGCTCATACCACCTATAGGAACCCTCCCGTAGTCCCCGGCCCCGTACAGCAGCTCCAAAGGGCCGTACAGGGGATGCTCCCACCGCATGCTTCTCCACAGGAACCCTACGCCCGGCGCCACCTCCGCCGAAATCCCCACCCCCTTGTCCCGGAGGACGTATACCTTGCCCCATAAGGGCTCTTTCCTGTATTCCACGTGATAGCGACCCATCACTTGCTCCCCGGCTTAACCAAGGGCACCTCGTCCCGACAAAGGGGGCACTCCTCCGGCCGGAAGGTCCGGGCCCGGACTTGCAGGAGGCTCCGGAGGGGATGGCCCAGATCCACGCTCCCCCCGCTTCTGTCCACCAAGACCCCCACGCCCACGACCATGCCCCCTTGGCTCTCCACCAGCTCTGTCACCTCCCTCAGGGACCCGCCTGTGGTGAGCACGTCGTCCACCACCAGCACCCTCTGGTCGGGGGATATCCAGAACCCCCGGCGCAGGACCCTCTTCCCTTCCTCTCGCTCGGCGAAGGCGAAAGGAGTGCCCAACGCCTTGGCCACCTCGTAGGCGATCAGCATCCCGCCGGTGGTGGGGCCGACGACAATTTCAACATCCTCCCCCCGGAACCTTTGGGCTAAGGCCCGGCAGAGCCTCTCTAAGTGTTCGGGATGTTGGAGAACCCGGAACTTTTCAAAGTATACATCGCTGTGGAGGCCGGAACTCAGGAGGAAATGCCCCTTTAAGATCGCGCCGTCCTCTTCAAAAATCGCCCGGACCTCTTCCGACCGCATATCGCCTCCCGGGAAATCCAAGTCTTAGATTTCTTCTAAGAGCACCCCCGTCGCTTCCAAAACCCGTTTCTCCGTGTCCGGGGCCAAGCGGCTGTATGAGTTTAACATAGTCTCGTACCCCCCCTCGGAGAACGCCTGCTTGGTTGGGAGGTACCCCATGGCCCCGTTGGCGAGCTCCACCACTGAGGTGTAGGGGAAGGGGGAACGGTCCCGCATCTTTATGCCGATCTCGGCAAAGACCTCGGCCGGTATTCCGACCAGGACGACCTCTCCTAAGCGCACGGCCTGAAGTTCCATCTCCGCCCCGGTCTCACCCCTCTCCCAGACCCGGAGGACCTCCTGGGCGAAGAAGGCCCGGGCCTTCAGATCTCCCTTAGCCAGGTCCTCGGCGGTAAGTCTCGCACCCTCCGCCCCCTCTGCCTCCCTGATGACCGTCCTCGCCTCCTCCACCTCCTGGGCTGAGGGGAGCCTCAGCCTCACCGGCACCCTCCTGGAACGGCTGAGCACAGGCCCAGAAATCTCACCGGCCTCCTTCCAGATCCGCTCGACTTTCCGGAATAAAGCACATCCTATGCGCTGGCGGTTTTCGGGGGTATAGGTCGCCACCTCGCCCTCTGGGTCCAGGTGGTTTATGTCCCCAGCGGCCCCCTGCAGGAACAACAAATCTGCCCCGATCCCTTCCTGCATCAGGTCCCTGAGGGTCCCGACGTAGTCCGCAGATATCAAATTGCCGTCCAAGGTATCGGCGTGTAGGGCGAAGTGGACGACCGCCAGGGTCCTGTCCAGAGCTTCCACCACGAGCAGGGTCAGGGTCGGGTCCACGGGGCCAGCAGGCCCTAAGATATCTGGGCGGTCCTTAGGAGGGTTTGTGACCACGGTCCCGTCACGAAGGCGGTAACGTCTGTTGAAGCTGATCCCCCTCATCTTACCCCGAGCGAGCCTCAGACAGGCCTCCCCAGCTAAGTCCCTGGCCTTGCAGAAGGCCTCAACCATGGCCTCTACAAGGGATGAGATGTAGCCCTCATCTACAGTGTACCCCAGCTTCGGGAACACCGCAGGCCCGGTGTGGGTGTGGGTGGCCGATATCATCACCCTCCCCCCCGGCATCCCCGTGCGGGACTCTATCCCCTCCCGGGCCTTCCGGACTACGTCCTCGGGCACCCCGATGAGGTCACAAGACAAGAGCCCTACCTCCTCCTCCCCAGCTATATACAGCGCTGTGACCGTCAAGGGGTCGAGGACATCTTCTGCCCTGCGCGGCTCGAAGTACCCGGCCAGCTCGACCCCCAGAGGAGGGGTGATATCCCGGACGGCCCACCCTGCCAACATTTATACCCCTTTTCCCTATCCGGTCCGTATACCTTGGGCAAAAAGATACGTTTCTTTACCTCCCCTGTCAAGCTTTTATCCGAGCCTGGGAGATTTTGCTTGCCTATCGTGGGCGGGAGACGTTTCTAGGCGGGGTTTTACAGCCCCAAAAAGCTCTTCGCTCAGATACTCTTTAGGGCCTCTACTACTGGATGTCCCGAGAAGGCGGTGTGTCGATTCTATGATGTTTTATAACCTCCCCCTTTGCGATAAACACCACGTCCTCGGCTATGTTCGTGGAG
>DTXA01000006.1 GCA_012962735.1 Candidatus Latescibacterota bacterium | reverse complement strand
TGCAGAAACGTTCCGGCTGATAGTACCCATCTCCACATCCCGTCTGAGTACAATTACGTTCCTTTTTTGCTCCGTATAACTGGTCCTGCAACCATTGGATACTTTCCCCTCCCCCCTCAAATTTATAGGCCGTATAAGCAGCCTTAACGGAGCAGGAGTAATTACCATCATGATACCATGCAACAGGAAGGTGCCGTCCGATGCACTCCCGGTCGTTCACCGCCAGCATCCGTTTGTTTCGGTGGTCTCGATATTCCTCCCCATACTTGTCTGCTGCCATGAACACCGCAGTATATGTCCCCCCTCCATCGTCATCACTCAAAGTGTACAAGTCTATGTCCAGATGTGGCGTGTTCACCGCCTTCGGCAGGTCTGAACGCGAGGCCTTCACCACCAAAGACGGCTCCAGCAGGTCCACCTGTACCTTCGTAGCCTCTCGATTGTCCGTATCCTGCAAATAGTACGCTACCCGCGCCTTTAAAGCGCCTTGCTCATCAAAATACCAATACAGGTCATGTCCCGGCCGCGGATGGCCCTCTTCATCGGTTACCCCCGGCATCGTAGCCGGAATGCTCAACTTGTAGGGCGACTTGAAATATTGCTCATCCCCCAACAAGTTGCCCGCCCCATCTACCTCCTCTACCTTCAGGTCAAAGGTGTACGTCCCCCACTCCCTCAACTCCCCTTCCTGCTTCGGCCAGGCATTAGGCTCATCCCCAGACGCCTGCGCATTCCGCAAGTACTGGGGGTCGTTCACCTCTACCCTTACCTCCCCCGGCCCCTCCGCCTGCCCCCTCACCGTGGCAAAATCCTGCCACTCCCCCTCCCGCGTATCCCGCACCCATAGCGTCCACCTGTACCGATGCGGGTCCCCTTCGTCCTCTATTCGGAAGGTAATCACCGGCTCCCGCAAGGTTGCCTCCTCACTGTACGGGTCAAACTTCAGGTAATCCTCATTCCCCGTGTTCTCCACCTCCACTCCCACAATCACCAAGTTCTTCACTTCCACCTCTACCCGCTCCCCCTGCTCCTCTCCCACCTCCTCCCACCCCGCATCTAAATCCCCCTCCTCCGGCTCCCTATCCGGCACCTCGTACTCCTCAAACCTTACCAGCGTCAGCAACTCTATCCCGTGCTCCCCCATTGTG
>DTXA01000005.1 GCA_012962735.1 Candidatus Latescibacterota bacterium | reverse complement strand
CTGCGATGGTATACACGCTGTGGACACGCTGCGGTGGATGTGTGGAGGGGAGGTGGCCTCTGTCGCCAGCGATGTGAGAAGTTTCTCCGCTGGATGGGAGAACGCCTTCTTCGCCTTAGTGCGCTTCTCCAGCAGGGCCACGGGGGTCCTGCTGGCAAACTGGGCCGCGGGAAAACGGGTGCATACCTTCGAGCTGCACAGCCTCGGGATATCGGCCTTTGTAGATGGGAACTCCAAGGCGGTGATCTACGAGGACAACAAAGAGGAACCCGCCGAGGTCTGGGATGTGAAAGAGGCGGCCGGGAGCGATGAATTCTACAAGTTCTATGGCTTTTACGACGAGAACCGCCACTTTGTAAAATGCGTCAAAGAAGGCCGGGAGCCCACGACGAGCTTTCGGGACGCCGTAAAGACCATGGAGCTGGTGGAGAAGATCTACTGGGCGCAGATATAGCCCCAAAAAGTTCTTCGCTGGAGGTACGGTGGTCCAGAGGAAGGACGGGAGGCTCCCCGGGGAGCTGAGGCCGGTAGACATAGTCCGGAACTACATAGTTCACGCCGAGGGCTCGGCCTTGATTGAAATGGGCCGCACGAGGGTATTGTGCACTGCCACGGTGGAGAACAGGGTGCCGAGTTTCCTGAGCGGCCAGGGCACGGGCTGGGTGACAGCAGAATACTCTATGCTGCCCAGGTCCACCGAGACCCGCACGCCCAGGGAGACATATGGGAGGGTGCACGGGAGGAGCTACGAGATCCAGCGCCTCGTCGGGAGGGCCCTTAGGGCCGCACTGGACCTCAAGGCTCTGGGGGAGCGAACCATATGGGTAGACTGCGACGTGCTGCAGGCGGACGGGGGGACCAGGACAGCCGCCATCACCGGAGGGTTCGTGGCGCTTTACGACGCTGTGCGGTGGATGCGGAGTAGAGAGATGGTGGAGTTCGACCCGGTGGTCCACCAGGTGGCGGCTGTGAGCGTGGGGGTGGTGGACGGGGAGGTGTTGCTCGACCTAAATTACGAGGAGGACTTCAGGGCCGAGGTGGACATGAACGTGGTGATGACTGGAGACGGGAGGTTGGTGGAAGTGCAGGGGACGGCAGAGGGGAGGCCGTTCACCAAAGAGGAGATGGGTCGGATGTTAGCCTTGGCCGAGAAGGGCATACGATATCTAATAGAGGCCCAGAGGGAGGTTTTGGGGCTAACAGAGGGGTGAGGCGGTATGCGGCTCATGTCCCCGATCGTCGGGCTTTTGATGACCTTCATCGCCTGTGGGAGGGGGATCGGACCCATCCCCAAAGAGGTCCCCGAGATAGGGGTGATCCGTGGGACCGTACGGTTCCTCGGGGTCTGGCCGGACTCCACGGCCGAGGTGCGGGTGGCCGTCTACGAAGAGTATCCTCCATCTGACTTCTACGAAATCCGAGCTTTCAGCGATCCCCTTCCGATAGGTGCGGATTCCGCACGATACGAAATCCGGATATCGCCTGGGATTTACATGTGGATTATGGTCGCCTGGCGGGCTGAGGGGAGGTTCTGGGGGCCGGAGAGCTTCTTGGGGATGTATCATGACCCCGAGGACCCATCCCGCCCCGGCACGGTGACAGTGGATCCCGGAGAGGAGGTGAGAGGGATTGATATCCTGGCGGACTTCTCCAGGAGGGGGGAGCTTCCCTCCGAGGTGGCCGAGGCGCTTGGGCAGTAGGGTGTTGATGGTCCTGTTGGTCCTCGTTGGGTTGGCCCGGGCCCAGGAGGCTGGCTTCTTGACCGGCAGGGTGTTGGACGCCAGCACCGGGGAGCCCCTGCCCGGCGCCGCTGTGACGCTTTCGGGGACGGTCCTTGGGACGATGGCGGACATAGAGGGGCGGTTCGTTCTCAAGGTTCCGCCCGGGATATATACTGTGGAGGCTGTGCTGATCGGGTATCGGCCGGCCCGTCGGGAGGTCAGGATCTCCCCAGGTGACACTGTACAGGTGGTGTTGAAGCTAAAGGAGCAACCCCTCAGACTCCCTCCCGTGGTGGTCACCGCGGCTAAAAAGGCCCAACCCCTGCGAGAGGTGCCCATCAGCACCTCTGTGCTGGGACGGGAGGATCTGCGGGAATATGCCGCACAGACCTTGGATCAGGTGCTGCGCTACGTGTCCGGGGTGGAGCTTAAGGGAGGGGAGGTGGGGGTCCGGGCCTCCACTGGGTACAGCAAGGGCGCGGGAAGCCGAGTGCTGTTGTTGGTGGACGGAGCCCCTGCCATAACCGGGGATACGGGTGGCATCAACTGGGACGCTCTTCCGGCCGAGGAGATAGAGCGGGTGGAGGTGGTCAAGGGAGCGGGCTCCGCCCTTTACGGGTCCAACGCTATGGCCGGGGTGATCCAGGTCTTTACAAGAAGACCCTCCCGGACGCCCAGGACCTGGTTGCGCTTGACGGCAGGGTGCTACGACCGCCCATATTATCCCCAGTGGAGGTGGTCCTCGAAGGTGAGGGATTTCTACACGGCCACGGTCGGCCATAGCCGCAGGCTCGGATCCCTTGGAGTTTTGTTCTCTGCAAGCCGACAGGCCTCGGACGGATACCGCCAGAACGGGGACTACCTCCGGCACAGGTTGATGGGGAAGGTGGAGGTCGAGCCCCTCTCCGGCGCCAGTGCGGACCTCACGGTCCACTGGGCCGAGGAGGATAGAGGTCAGTTCCTGTACTGGAAGTCCCAGGAGGAAGCCCTAAAGGTCCCGGAGGGGATGGAGGGGGACAGGGTGTACTCTGCCAAATGGCGGTTCAACGGCTCCATCCGGTGGGCGGTGGGCCCGAGGTTAGCGGCGTTCGTGCGTGGATATGCCTACCGCACTTACTGGCGCAACTTCTTCCGCGACAGTCAGGACCACTCCCGGGCCCTCCGGGCTGGGTGTGAGGTCAGGACGGAGGTGTCCGTGAGCAGGGGGTTCTCCGTCACGACCGGGTGGGAGCTGGTGCGGGATGGGGTGAGCTCGAGCATGTTCGGAGGGCACACGCTTTGGGATATGGCGGGGTACGCCCAGGCCGAGTGGAGGCCATCTCCCCTTACGACCCTTACGGCCGGCCTCCGGTACGACCGACAGGTGGTGGATGATGGGAAAACCGTAGAGGCCCAGATCAGCCCCAAGTTCGGGGCCACATTCCGGCTCTCCCCCGACGTGATGCTTCGAACTTCAGTGGGCAGGGGATTCCGGGCTCCATCGGTTGCGGAACGGTTCACGAACACATCTATAGCCGGTTTCAGAGTGATCCCCAACCCGGAGCTGAAGCCGGAGCGAGCCTGGGCGTACGAGGTCGGGCTTAGATTGACAGCCGGAATAGCTGTGGTGGACCTGGCCCTGTTCCAGGCCGAGTACTGGGATCTGATAGAACCACAGGCCGTGCCGGGGAGCCCTCTGGTCCAGATGGCCAACGTGACCAGGGCCCGAGTGCGGGGGGCGGAATTAGAGGTAAAGGCCGGCCTTCCGCTGGGGTTCTCCGGGAGTTTGGGGTACACTTACCTGGTCCCGAGGCAGGGCCGGATTCCGACCCCCTACCGATGGGGACTCCTCCAGGCCCTTCAATCCCTGAAGGACTCCGAGGAGCTCCCATACCGACCCCGACATCGGCTCATAACCTCCCTGCGCTGGGAGATGAAGCCTTTCAGGTTAGAGGCGAGGTTCAGGTACGCCAGCCGGGTCAGGAGGGTGAAGATGTATCCACGGGACGAGAGGGTTCCCCAGTACGTGGTGGACCTCTCCGGAGGAGTGCGTCGGGAGGGGTATACTATATCCTTCCGAGTGGACAACCTCTTGCAGTATCACTACACAGAGGTGGAGCGCAACCTGGCACCTATAAGGAGCCTCGCTGTCACGCTTATGGCGGAGTTGTAGCTACAAGGAGGTGGTACGTATGCGTAAGGTACTACTGGGGCTGGTGGCTTTGGGGCTGGCACTGACCGCCTGCGAGAAGAGAGGGGAGGAGGCCAAACCCGTGGGGAAGCTGGAGTTCTCGGTGATCCCGGACACTCTGGCGGTGGCCCTGGAGCCCGGTGACCACACCGTCTCGGTGACCGGGAAGGAGACCGGGGGGGCAGCCATAGCCATGGACAGCGTGGTGGTGGTGGTCACTTACATAGATGGGTCTCCGATCATGCTCGCAGGCCAGAACCTCACCGAGTCCCAGCTCACCTGGAGGGCCAGGAGCCCCGAGGAGGGAGGCCCCATGGCCGGGATGTTGGGGAAGTTCTGGAGCTTCGGGGCTAACGAAACCAAAACTTTCCAGCTTCCCGTAAGCATTGGGATAGCCAAGGAACGCCCCGAGGGCTTTGTCGGTCTGTACTTCCCGATTATGTATCTCAAGGCGGCTATGGATAAGGGCGGTTTCCGGGTTACCCTCACTTACGAGGCTACGGACGAGAACGGCAACCTGGTTGTGGGGACAGTTGTGCTGTACATAAAAATCCAGACATAGTCCGGGATGGGAGTTGGGTTCCTCTACGTCGAGGGGCACTACGCTCCTTTAGGTTGGAGCCTTTTGAAGCGACGGGAGCCGGAGATCGTGGCTGATGTGCCCTTTCGGGCCGAGCCGGGCGCTCCGGTTCCCGTCGTCTGTATAGTGAAGGACGCCCATTTCCATCCAGTTCGCCTGGACCAGGTCTCCATCAGAGTCTGGTATCCCTCCGACAGGGTGCGGGAACTGAGATTCCGTATAGATGAGGAGGTCTCCCAGCCGCTCTGGTGTAAGGTGTTCCGGTTCGACCCCGAGGAACGGGGAGATATGGAGGTGGAGGTCCTCTTTTACGGCTCCAGGAAGGGGCGGCCCCTTCTGGTTCGCAACGACAACCTCCGTACGGCATCCCACAGGCCGTTCAGGGTTCTGGCCTCCCCTTATCCTCTGCCCGAGGTGGAAGACTGGTACTACGGAGATGCCCATTTCCATTCCTCGTACACCTGGGACCAGGCCGAGTTCGGCGCCCCCTTGAGGGCGGCGGTGGAGGCCGCAAGGGCCATAGGGCTCTCCTGGTTCGCTGCCACCGACCACTCGTACGACCTGGACGATCGGGAGGGTTCGTACCTTCAGAACGACCCCGGGCTCCCCAAGTGGCGTAACTTCTTGAAGGAGGTGGAGGACATAGACTTCCCGGTCTTGGCCGGGGAGGAGGTGTCCTGCGGGAGCACGAGGGGCCATAACCTCCATCTTCTCGCCTTCGGGATACGGGAGTTCGTGGAGGGGAAGGGGGACTCGGGGGAGCGGTGGCTGAGGACCAGGCCTGACCTCTCCCTGAGGGAGGCGCTGGACCGAGTGCTGGCTCAGGGTGGGGTGGCGTACGCAGCCCATCCCCTGTTCCGGTTCCCTTTCCCCCAGAGGGTGCTTTTGGGACGGGGCTCGTGGACCTGGGAGGATCTGAGGGCGGAGGGGCTCTCGGGGCTGCAGTTCTGGAACGGGCGTCGGGGGGGGGATTTCGAGGAGGGCAAGGGGGTCTGGGTCCGGCTGTTGCTCGAGGGAAGAAGGGTGTATGCCCTGGGGGGGAACGACGCCCACGGGGACTTCAACAGATTCCGGGGTCTTAGCATCCCCTTGCTGAAGGTAAAAGAGCTACCCTTCTATACGTTCGGCAGGGTGCGCACGGCCGCCTACTGTCCGGATGGTCCAAGCCCCGAAGCCATCCTCGAGGCGCTGAAGGAGGGGAGGACCGTGGTTACGGACGGACCGATGGTCCTGGTGCGGGCCGAGGGAGCCAGGTGGGATGCGGAGGCGGTCTCCACGGAGGAGTTCGGGAAGGTAGTGGAGCTCAGGGTCTACTTCGGCGACCTCGGAAAACGAAAGGAGAGCGTCCTCTGGAGAGGAGGAAGGGGGATGCGAACTTGGGCTCGGGGCTCGATCCCTCCGGGGCCGGGGTACCTCCGGGCCGAGACGGAGACCGAGGGCGGGGCCTTGGGGCTGACCAACCCCGTATGGCTTGAACACGGATAGGAGGCGATATGTTCGGAATCCTGACGATCCTGGCGTGCATAGGTGCCCTCCGGGTTGAGGCGAACCCCCTGGTGGAAGTGCCCCTCGGGGATGGAGTGTACGAACTTATAGACAGGCTCCAGGCGAGGGGTATCATTCCGCCTTCCGGGGAGACCTATCCCCTCAGTCGGGGGGACGTGGTCATGCTCTTAGGGGTGGCTTCTGCAGGTGACCTCTCCTCTGTGGAGAGGGGGGAAATCTCCGCCTATCTTAGGTTGTATTACGACGAGGCGAGGGCCTTAGGTGTAAGGATCGGGAAGCGACGGGGGTACTTCCTCGAGAGGAGCGGGCCCGACTTCTACTTCTACCTCGACCCGAAGGTGGGCTTCGGCCTGCGGGTCCGGGAGGGGAAGGCGTTCCCCAAACGTGGGACGGGGTTCATCATCTCCGCCTTCCCGGACGTGGGGGGGACGATGGGCAGGATGGGTTTTATGAGCCATATAGAGTGGTATTTGATGACCGGGAGGCTTTTCGGGGACCTATTCCCCGACGAGACCAGGGTTTCGTATAGGACG
>DTXA01000004.1 GCA_012962735.1 Candidatus Latescibacterota bacterium | reverse complement strand
TCCCCCTGAGCCTGAACCCCCCGGCCCTCGCCCACACCCCCTCAACCCTCACCATGTTCCCTCCACGCCGCCAACTGAACCCCCAAGAAGATCCCTAAGCACACGGCCAAGAGAATGACGGCCACGGGCTGGGCGTATTCGAGGCCGTATCCCTCAAGCCTCTCGAAGAGCAGGGTTGACGCCACCATCGGATGGTAGGCGAGCACCACTATGGCCCCGAACTCGCTTATCCCCCTGGCCCACATCATAAGGCATCCCGAGACCACCCCCCTCCATGCCAGGGGGAGGCTCACCGTCCAGAAGGCCCTCCAGGGAGACGCGCCGAGGGTCCTGGCGACCCCCTCCATCCTGGCAGGCACCTTATCGAAGGCCTCCCTGGCGGAGATGACCAAGAGGGGAGAGCTCACGAAGAGCATCGCTATGACTATCCCCGGCACCGAAGATACGAACCTCAACCCTAAATCCCCGAGGGCCCTACCTAAGAAGAACCCCCTTCCGAAGGTCAGGAGCAGGGCGACACCTGCGGCCAAGTGCGGCACCACGAGGGGCAGTCGCACCACCCCTTCCAAAAGGCCCTTGAGGGGGAACTCCTTCCTGCTGAGCACGTAGGCCAAGGGGACTCCGGTGATCAGACCGATCAGGGTGGAGACCCCCGAGGCATACAGGGTAAGCCCTATGGCCCTGAGGACCGATGGGTCCCCGAGGGTCTCCCCGAGGGTGTGAGGGTCGGCCGAGAGGAACAGCCTCGCCATGGGTAGGAAGAGGAAGGATACCAGGAGGGCGGCCGGTAAGAAGAGTACAGCGTACCACTTCATCTTTCCACCTCCAGGAGCTCGGATGGGATCTCGCCCCTCAGCCGGGGGGGCCGAAGTGGGTTTTGGCCACACTGCCGGATTATCCTCATCCCGTCCTCCGAGAGCACAAACTTCACGAACTCCAGTGCGAGCTTGGGGTGGGGGGAGGCCTCGGGCACCGTTATGGCGTATGCTATGGGCTCCCCTCGCTTTAGGATGTGCTCTCCAAGTCGCTTACCCCTGAGACGGACCGCGGCCTTGCGGTAGAGCTCCCTCAGGGATGGATCTCCGAGGTTTACCTGGGGGGGGAGCCTGACGAACCTGAGCTTATGCTGGAGGGCCACTGACAGGTACTGGAAGGAGTAGTCCATATCCCCGGTTTCCAAAAGCGGCAGGAGGGCCTCGCTGTTGGGACGGACGTTTCCGGGTGGGCAGGCGTCGCGGAGCTTCCCGGCAAGCCCTGGTATGTCGTAGTGCCTTTCGGCCAACTGCCAGACCATCAAAGTCCTGTACCCGCAGGGGTCTAC
>DTXA01000003.1 GCA_012962735.1 Candidatus Latescibacterota bacterium | reverse complement strand
GCTTGTCTATGCTTCCATCGTCGTCTATCTGGAATACAGCGTTGCCGATTTCATGGGCGAGCGCTGGATGGCCTCCACAGAAGCCCGCCATAAGCGCCAGGGCATTATCATGGATGTCTATGCCGACTTCTTTAAAGGCTTTACAGAAGAACTGTTCGGATTCGTCACGACTCCAAAGGGGAATATCTATCGGATAAAGCACTCTCGCCAGGGAGGCTGGATGTTCCTGTAAAGTCTATGTAAATTGGGACGAGATCCCTAACATACCCGGTCCCCGAAAAAGCCTATTATCTTCTCATGCCGTGGTTTGTCCTCACTGTCCTTCAGCATACGGTTGAAGAGATGGCGCATCGCCTCTTTTAACTCCCGGATGCCATCTAAGAACGAGTGTACGCCTATAACCTTCAAGAGGCTTTGAGCACGAATGTGTAAGGGCCGGGGGTGAGCTTTCGCATAAGGCGGTAGGCGTAGTTGGAAACTCCCACGGCGTACAGGCTCAAGTCTTCGAGGCCGGCCAGGATGAAGGTGAGGGGCTTGTCCCTCCCGGCCTCCTTGATTCGATAGACCCTGTCTATGGCCCGCTTTCGGTCGCACCCGATGCCGTAGGTGGTGTCCGTTGGGTAGATCACCCTCCGGATTCGTCCGGGCTGGGGGTGCTCGGGGTTCAGCTTAAGGACCGTCCCTCAGAAGCTCCTGTATATAGTTCCAGTTTCGGTACTGGGCGACCATCTCCGGGTCCAGGGGGTACTTGCCGAACTCTCTGGCAGCCCGGACCATGGCCCGGTAGTTCTCGGGACGGACTCCAGGGTGGATGCTGTTGGAGGAGGCAAGGATATGTCCTCCCCCGGGCGAGGCCTTGGCAATGGTCTCCTTGACCGCCTCCTCCACCTGTTCCGGAGTGCCGTGGGGAAGCAGCAGGGAACAGTCCACGTTCCCCACCACCGCTATCCTGTCGCCGTAGCGAGCCTTGACCTCTCCGATGTCCATGCCGGCCAGAGGCTCTATGGGGTCCAGGGCGTCTATACCCGTCCCCACGATGTCGTCTAAGACCTCCCAGAGGTTCCCGTCGGTGTGCTTGACGAAGGGGAGGTCATGCCGGTGGGCCACCTCCACAGCCCGGGCCAGGTAAGGCAGCACGAACTCCCGGAGGTGCCGGGGGGACATAAGCAGGCCCTTCCGATTTGCGTAATCGTCCCCTGTGAGCAGGACATCCGCCCCAGCCTCCGCAGCCCTTTCTAACACCCTGCCTTTGTATTCCCAGATGAGCTCCGACAGCCTGTGCACGAGGTCTGGGTTCAGGTAATAGGCCAGGAACAGCTTATCCATCCCCCCCAAGAGGTAGTGGGAGAACTCAAAGACCTCGTGGCCAAGGAACACGATGCATCTTCTCCCCTTGAACTGCTCTACTGCCCTCTCCAGCCGCTCCAGCCTCCAGGGGGCCTCCGGGTCCGGGGAGGTGTACCGCTCCAGGTCCTTTTCGTCGGAGATGGGGCCGCCTGAGGGGTATGCGATTCCGTTTGGCTCCACCTTCCAGATGATGCCCCATTCGTCCCGGTAGGTCAGAGCGTCCAGCCACTCCAGCTTCTGGTACTCCCCCACCGTGACCCCGTCCAGGTCCTCCCTCTCGACGAAGTCCTCGTACGATATGTCCCCGTGCAGGGCCTCTACGACCGGCCGGTCGATGATAAGCTCCCATACAGGAACTCGATCGGGCTCCTCCCGCCTGAGGGCGGCCAGCATTCGCTCTTGTCCGGTCATATTTATAGCCCCAAAAAGTTCTTCGCTTAGATTTTTTGGGACCCCTAAAACGAACGATCGTCTTCCCCGAAGGAATATACTTAATCTCTTCTCCGTTCGCAACCTGATTTTTCTCTTGGAAACCCCTTGACAAAAGAAGCCAAATATCATACCATTAGCCCGGAGGCCCATCGTATACGCCCCAAGAAGTTCTCCGTTTCGATACTTTCAAACTGAGCGATCTTTATTATAACCGAGGGGGGAGATGGTGGAGATCAGTATCCGCACGGAGCTGCCCGGGCCCAAGGCGAGGCCGTACTTAGAGGTAGCCTATAGGTACGAGCCCCGGTCCATGAGTGACCAGGTCCCCATCGTCTGGCGCAGGGCGTGGCGGTGTTACGTGGAGGACGTGGACGGGAACGTATTTTTGGACTTCTCCTCCGGGGTGTTGGTGGCCAACGTGGGCCACTCCCACCCCGAGCTCGTGGAGGAGATACGGGACCAGGCGGACAGGGTGATCAATTGCTACGATTTCGTCAACGAATACCGACCACTGCTGGCCCAGAAGCTCGTGGAGATAACCCCGCCAAATCTGGACAAGGCCTTTATCCTCACCACTGGCTCGGAGACCACGGAGGCGGCCGTAAAGCTCGCTCGGAAGTACACGGGAAGGAAGGAGGTGGTCTCTTTCTACGGGGCATTCCACGGCCGCACTTATGGAGCTATGTCTTTGGGGGGGAAACGTTCGGGTGCTGCCACGAAGGGATTCGGCCCCTTCGTGCCGGGGTTCATGCAGGCCCCGTTCCCATATTGCTATCGGTGCCCGTTTGGAAGGGAGTACCCATCCTGCGACCTGCAGTGTTTCAAGTTCTTCCAGCACTTCGTAGAGTGCGCCACCGAGGGGGACATAGCGGCCGTGATCACGGAGACCTACCAGGGAGGGGCGGGCTCCATAATCCCACCGAGGGAGTGGATGGGGGAACTTGAGGCCTGGTGCCGGAGGAACGATGTGCTGCTCATCTTAGACGAGGTGCAGGCATCGTTCGGAAGGACAGGGAAGCTTTTCGGGTTTGAGCACTTCGGAGTGACCCCTAACCTCCTGTGTCTCGGCAAGGGTATATCCAGCACCTTACCGGTCTCGGCACTGGTGGGGGAGTCCAGGATCATGGACGTGCTCTCCCCTGGCACGCTCTCAAGCACCCACGGGGGGAACGCCCTCGGAGCCCGGGTGGCCCTGAAGAACATAGAGGTGATCCTTAGGGACGGCCTGGTAGAAAACGCCGCCCAGGTAGGGGAGCATATGGCTGGGCGCTTTTCGGAGATGAGGGAGGAGTTCGAATCCCTGGGGGATGTGCGTTTTATGGGATTGGTAGGTGCCTTAGAGATCGTCCGGGACAAGGCCGACAGGGAGCCTGCCCCGGACCTGGCCGTGGAGATCGTGCGGCGGGCGTACGGGAAAGGTCTACTGATGATCGCGCCCATCGGCCACTACGGCAATGTGTTGCGGATAGCTCCCCCGTTGGTGATCTCGGAGGAGGAGGCCGAGGCCGGGTGTGCGATCCTCCATGAGGTCTTCCAGGAGGTCTCCTGACGTTAAGTCAGTTTGGAAGGGCTATTTTTTCGGTCTAACCTGTACTGGTTCGGAGATCCTGGTGCCCCCAAAAAGTATTGGAGCTAAGCGGAGGGAGGGCGTATGGGGGTTAAGTTCGCCTTAGATATGGGAGGCTCGCGAAAAGGAGCCCGCATCAAGGTGGTGGGTGTGGGGGGGGCG
>DTXA01000002.1 GCA_012962735.1 Candidatus Latescibacterota bacterium | reverse complement strand
TGGGTAATTTTTGGAATCTTGGCAATCTTGGCAATCTTGGCAATCTTGGCAATGGGAAGAGGGTGGAGGAGCGGATATGGTGAGATCGGAGAAAGAAGCTGTTGTGGGCGCATTGGCGGATGTTTTCTCGAGTGCCAATGGGATCTATTTGACCGATTTTACGGGTATGGATGTAACTTCCCTCACGGAATTGAGGAGGCAATTGAAGGCCTCGTCGGCATCGTATCGGATCGTGAAGAATACGTTGGCCCGATTGGCGCTCGATCGGAGTGGGAAGGAGACGTTGAAGGAGTTTTTTCAAGGGCCAACGGGCGTCGCTGTGACTTTCGAGGATGAGGTTGTTCCAGCGAAGGTTTTGGTGGACTTTGCCAAGGAGACCGAACGTCCTAAGCTCAAAGGAGCGTTCATAGAGGGTCGTTTGTTTACTCCGGAAGAAGTAACGGCCTTGGCCGCGCTGCCGTCTAAGAACGAACTTTTAGTTGGGGTGGTCAGGGGGATTCAAACTCCTCTAAGTGGACTGGTGGGTTGTCTCTCGGGAATGTTTCGGAATTTGGCGGGAGTTCTGCGAGCGGTGGCGGAGTGTAAAGGGCGGGAGGCCGGGTAATGGGGCTTGTAAGGATTTCTGTAGCGCTGGTGCTTGTTCTTGCTTACCCATTAGGGGATGCTATCTAAGTGAAAATTTCTAACCTCCGAAGGAATAAAAAGGCTTGACATCGAAAGAAGCATTTGATTATATTTTTCCCAAAGCAGGTCTGGCTACGCGGAGAGGGCTATTCGGCTTGGTCTTGGCAGGGCTTATGGGGGTTTGCCTTCCTGTCTGGGGACATTCTCCCGAAGGGATCACCTTTTTGGCCTTCCAGTGGCCTCCCGGACAGGAGCCCCTGATAGATGGGGATTTGAGTGAATGGGAGATTGTGCCCGAGGCCTACATCCTGAACACCCAGGATGGATATGATGGGGTATATGGTGCTAGTATATTCTACAATATGACCACTATGGAGGACCCTCCCATCTTCCTCCTGTTTGCAGTAGTGTGGACCAGCTGGAGCGATGCGGAGAATGCCCTTTATGTCGCAGCCCGGGTCTTCGACGATGAGCATTTCATATTAGGCGCCTCAGATAATCTTTGGAAGCGCATGTGGCAGGGAGATCATTTTGATGTGAGCATAGATGCGGATCATTCTGGAGGGCCTTATTCGGTCAAGTACTATCTGGAAAAGCCTCTTGATGAGGAGGGAAAGCTAAAAAGGGAATTCTGGGATATCGTGGGAGTTCAGGCGACTAGTTATTTTGCTTCCTGGTCTGCTCCTGAGCCCTTTCTTGCTGAAACGGCAGCTATTTGGATGGTTCATTCCCCTTGGTTTGAGGGGGGAGTGGACTATTGGGATGGGATCATCCCGGAGAGGCTGACGGGCTATGAGCGGGGCAAGCTGGAGGAGTTTAAGGGGAGGGATTGGTTGGCGACCGATTGGAGGGTTCAGGCCACGTGGAGGCAGATAGTTAAGGAGGGGAGGAGGTTTTTGGAGGAGATTGAGGAGTTGACCACCCAAAGGGCTATCCAGATGGCTCAGGTGGTGAGGGCGGCCATTGACCCTGAGCAGGAGGAACTCAAGGCTCAGATTCAGGCTTTGGGAGGGAAGGTGTATGCCAAGCTCACAGTGATCAACGCCCTGATCGTCCGATTCCTCTTTGGGAAGCTGGATCAGATTGCTGATCTTCCCTTGGTGGGCTATGTGGAAAAGCCTCCTCCTGCTGGTGAAGGGATGCTGGACAACAGCACGCAGGCGATCCTGGCCCAGACCTTCTGGAATAACGGTTACAAGGGTGCCGGTCAGGACTTCGGAATTGTGGATGACGGTATCAATGGCGACCTTGATGTTTTAAAGCAGTATCCTAACCGCAGCTTTTTCTATTCCCCGGACAGCACAGGGTATACGACGAACGGTTATGACCCGGTCTCAGATCCAGACGACCCTTTTGATGGGGATCACGGGACGGCGGTTGCCGCCGTACCTGTGGCGACGGGGTATTATAATACGCCTAAAGGTGTGGCTTATGAGGCCGATGACGTGCTCAGCGCAGGGCAGATAATAGAACGGAGGGAGGGGCCTCGTATACGGTGCGTATGACTGGATCGTGGCAGTGGCCCCTCCACAATATGGCGAGAACGCCGAGGCCATCAACTGCAGTGCAGGGAGTCCAAGCTTTGCCTACAGCGATTATCCCGATGAAGCCCGATTTGTGGATTCGGTGGTGGATCATTGGACCATGCCTATAACTGTGAGCGCTGGGAATAGGGGGTCTTCTTCTAAGACTCTTGTGGTCGGGGCCCACTCCTACAACGCCATTGTGGTGGGAGCGGTGGATGATGGGAACAACACCGATCGGCAAGATCCTATCTATGATGGGAGCAGCCGAGGGCCAACCTACGGAGGGCGCAAGAAGCCCGATCTGGTGGCCCCCGGAGTCAACATCAACCTCCCCAACGCAGCAGGCACCTGGTTGGATCACACTGGAACCAGCTTTGCCGCCCCCCCTGTGGCGGGAGCTGTTTTGCTGCTCAGGCAGACGGGGCTGGTCCACCCCATGGCCCTCAAGGCCGTCCTCATCAACACGGCGGACGATGAAATCGTTCAGGGGGACCCTCCGGGATGGGATAATGCTTACGGATGGGGGTATATCAATCTGGAGAAGGCTTACACCCACAGGAGCGACTATACGATAAGCTGGGTTAGCCATTCCACCCCCTCCCGCTACTGGAAGGGCATGATGGGGCCTGGGGAGAAGGCCACCTTAGTCTGGCAGCGCCACCTGAGCTACACCGGTCCCAATCCCCCTCCTGATCCGGGTACCCTCTACAATTTGGATCTTTACCTGTATAAAGGGGGCAGTCTGATCGATTGGTCCACCTCCTCAGTGGACAATGTAGAGCAGGTGGAGGGACCTTCCCCATGGGCCGAGGTGGTCCTCGAGGCCAGAGAGGTGGACATCCCTCCGGAGGTGCCCTATGAGAAGTTTGCCTTAGCCTTTCCCAATGGGAGCTTTGTGGAGGTGCCTTCTCCCAAGTTGGCAGGGGGGAAGGTCCTTCGTCCGGAGAGGTTCTTTCTGAATTCCAACTATCCCAACCCCTTCAATGCGGCCACAGCGATCCGGTTTGCGCTTCCCATAGCTTCCTATGTGGAGCTTTCGGTCTACACCCTGAGGGGTCAGTCGGTACGCACGTTGGCCGAGGGGCGTTATGAGCGGGGGAGGCATCAGGTGGGGTGGGATGGGAAGGACCAAGGCGGGAGAGATGCCGCCAGTGGGTTTTACTTCTATCGGTTGAGGGTTACAGATTCAGGGGGAAGGATGCGTTTCCAGGAGGCCCGCAAGATGCTGTTGCTCAGGTGAGGTCTCTCTATGCCTCTTTTAAGAGCGTTCCCCCTGATGAAGTTTGATTCAAAAAATGGGTACTCATGAAGCATTCCCGGACCTAACCCCCCGGCCCCCTTCCCTACGAGGGAAGGGGGAGCGTGCTCTGAAGGAAAAGCTCCCCTTCCCGTTTCGGGGAGGGGACGGGGGAGAGGGCCTTAGGAAGAGTTCACAAAAGCTTCGTGAAAATTACTTACTGGGGTTCCTATGGAGGGTTTCTTATGTCCGATAAGGGGAAAATTGAGGAGATTCTGAGCACGATCGAGCAGTTGACGGTGTTGGAGTTGAACGATCTGGTGAAGGCCCTGGAGGAGAAGTTTGGGGTCAGTGCGGCTGCAAGTCCAGTGGTTATGCCCACTGCGGGCCCGGCGCCGGTGGAAGAGGCGGCCGAGGAGCAGACGGAGTTCGATGTCATTCTCAAGGAGATCGGGAACAAAAAGATCCAGGTGATCAAGGTGGTTCGGGCCGTAACGGGACTGGGTCGGAAAGAGGCCAAGTCGGTGGTGGACGAGGCTCCGAGGGCGGTGAAGGAAGGCGCGTCGAAGGAGGAAGCCGAGGAGATTAAGACGAAGTTAGAAGAGGTGGGTGCGACGGTGGAACTCAAATAACCCTGCAGGGGAGCATGGGAGCAGGGGAGCAGGGGAGAGCCGC
>DTXA01000001.1 GCA_012962735.1 Candidatus Latescibacterota bacterium | reverse complement strand
ACAGTCTGGGTGATGGGAGGGCCTACCAAGGTGGACAGGCGAGGTGGCAGGGTATTTGCCGCCAGCGACACCTTTGTGGTGGTGCACTTCCCCCCCAATGCGGCGGAGCGGGCTATGACCGTGCTGATCGAGAAGCGAGGCATCCACGAGCTTCCCGAAAAGGCCAAGGGCAAGGGGGTGGCCGTGGCTGTGTTTGAGTTCACCGCAGTGGATGCCGAGACCGGGGAGGACGTTGGGAAGAAGGGGTTCAAGGCTAAGGTCCGCCTGACGCTCCACTACAACGATGAGGACATCCCCGAGGGGGTGGCCGAGGAGGACCTGGTGGTGGCCACCTTCGACGAGGATGAGGAGGAGTGGAAGGTGGTACCTGAGGAGGCCGTGGTAGAGGTGGATTTGGAGGCTAACACGATCACGGTTGAGACCGATCACGCCTCCCTGTGGGCTGTGATGGACGAGACCTCCTTGGCCGTGCCGGTCCGGAGCAACACCTGGGGGAAGATTAAAGCCGGCTTCGCCCGTTGACGGGCTTCCGGCTCTCAATCACCGGGCATGGCCTCTCCTGGCCATGCCCAGTTTTTAACGCTGGCAGCAGAGCTTTTAATAGCATGGTGAGCTACCGACACTCCAAATCAAGATTCTACTGTCGTCTATACCAGACTACCAGGGGCCCATCGGACTGAAAGGTGTATGCCTCCTCGTCCAATATCTTAGAGCTTCCATCCTCCATATCCCACAGCCGAATTGAGCCATCGTTACTGCTGGAGGCCAAAAGCCTCCCATCAGGACTGAAGGCGACGGACGATTTGCCCTCCTTAGGCCCCTCAAACACTCTTTCCTTCTCATAGCCTCATTCTCCGTTCTTCGTATGAGTCTCAATCCTTCACAGGTAATGGAAATCCTGTTTCCGGTTTCCTGTCCCCTCTCTGTTCCCCCATAGGTAAGCTAATAACCTCGAACTACGAACCTTGAACCATTCACAAAACCACGTTTCAATCCCTCATGGGTAGGCTAAGAATTTTCATGGTCCAAGGTTCGAGGTCCAAGGTCCGAGGTCGGTGATCTCAAAGCGGTCCTTAGCAGTCGGCACGTCAAGAACATCTAACTCCCTCCACCCCGATAGAATATGATAGGCATCTCTACGGATACTGGGAGACTGGAACTTCGAAAGCATGGCCGCGGCTTTGTCAAAAGCTCTTTCATATATCGTT